>NZ_CFHWAF010000138.1:0-12059 GCF_984452065.1 Hoeflea sp.
CTGAAAGTCAGCGTCTCCGGCGACGGTGTAAGCTGCCACACCGGCCGCAACAGCTGCTTTTATCGTGTTGTCGAGCAAGAGAGTGGCGACACACATTTGCGTATCGACGACGATCCGCCTGCGCCTCGGTCCTGACAAGGTATATGGCTGAACACAGCCCGCCTTGTCGCGCGTAACCTCACCTCATATCAATTTGCGGTAAAGAATTATGTCTTGTTGGTGAGTATAGTGGCGTGGCAACTTCATCAATCTTAAATAAAATAGGCGTTGAATAGGTATCGGCGCGAAGAGACGGCTGTATTGGCCGGTGGGGTAAAGAGTACCGGAAGCATGCCGTGACCTTCAAACCGGATGTGTCCCGGAGTAAGTACATTGCTGGATCAGACACCACAGACAAACATTGCCCTCGCGCTCGGCGGCGGAGCCGCGCGCGGATGGGCGCATATCGGCGTTCTGCGCGCGCTCGATGAGGCCGGCGTCCGGATCAGCATGGTGGCGGGCACGTCAATCGGAGCACTCGTGGGCGGCTGTTACCTCGCGGGAAAACTCGACGAACTGGAAGACTTCGCCCGCAGCCTGACGATGCGCAGGATCGTCGCTCTGCTGGATTTTGCGATCGGCGGAAGTGGCCTTTTTGGCGGCATGCGGCTAAGCAAACGGATGCGTGAGCACCTTGCCGATATCGATATCGAGGATCTGGACCGTCCTTTCACCGGGGTCGCAACCGAGATCGCCACCGGACACGAGATCTGGATCAACAGCGGCTCCCTGACCACAGCCATTCATGCCTCCTATGCCTTGCCTGGCATTTTTGAACCGGTGCTGTGCAATGGCCGGACCCTGGTTGACGGCGCACTCGTCAATCCCGTGCCGGTGTCGGTCTGCCGCGCGCAGGAGGCGCCGCTCGTCGTGGCCGTGAACCTTCATTACGATCTTTACGGCCGCTCGGCCGTCGTCAAACACGCCGCGTCGCAAAACCCACTGCAGGCGATAACCGGCGCGACGCCCGAGGACAGAAAGAAATCCAGGCGCATCGGCATGACCAACGTCATGGTCGAGGCCTACAACATCATTCAGGACCGGATTTCCCGGGCACGCCTGGCGGGCGATCCGCCCGATATCCTGCTGATGCCGCGCCTCTCCGATATCGGCCTTTCGGAGTTCCACCGGGCCGCCGAGGCGATCGACCGCGGCTATGAGGAGACCCGTACGAAGCTCGACGATATCAAGAGAGCCAGCGAGGTCCTGGTGTAGGCTAAGACTAGGAGCCGAGAAGGAAAATCCCGCACAAGAAGACCGCCTCGGCAGCGATGATCCCGGCAATGACTTTCTGGCGTGTCGCAATGAACACCGCAAAGCCGGCCGCGACCGCGACGAGCCGGAGCCAGACGGGCGTCGTCTCCAGGTAACCGGTGGGAAACAGGATAAGCCGGGCGACAACCGCGGCGACGAGGGCCGTCGCGACCGCCCTCACCCAAACAAGCGCGGGCGAGCCGTCGGCGATACGGTTACCGGCGAGAACCCCGAGCCAGCGCCAGATATCCGTCGCAAGCCAGCCGGCGACGGCGATGTAGATATAAGGCCAAAGGTCAGTGCCGGCGTCGCTACTCATCGCGCCGCGCCTTTCTGCGGTTGACCAGGCGCTCAAGCAGGAACGCGAGGGTCCCACCCAGAAAGCCGGCGTAAAGAAGACCAAGCTCCGGGTCGACCGTATGGAACAGCGGCCCCATGACAAGACCGATGATCATGGCGAAATAGACCTCGAGACTGCGCGCCGACGCCCAGATTGACGTGATGAAATAGACCGGTGTCAGGAAAAACAGGGCACCGCCCACCATGGCCGGCAAATGGCTGATGACACCGTAGAGGATGCCGACAATCAGGATATTGACCGTGGCGATCGTCAGGCCGAAGCCCGCGACGAAGGCGACACGGCCCTCCCGCGGAACCTTGTGAACGCGCTCCATCGTGAAGACCCAGACGGTTACGGCGACAAAATGCGATACCGCCAGCAGAGCCCAGGTCGGGGTTGTTCGTGTCCTGATAAGCGGCACCAGCGCGGCAACCATCGGCATGAGCCGCATGGATGACAGTGTGACGGCAAGAGCGGCCGCCGGCAGTGACGCCCCGGCGATGATGGCCCCGATGAGAACGAACTGCGCCGGCAGCGCCCAGACGATCCCGGTCATGAAAACCGCTTCCCAGAGCGGAATGCCGGCTTCGAAGGCAAAACCGCAGAAGCCGACAAACGCCGATACAAGCACCAGCGCGGGTCCCGAAAAAAGGCCGCGCATTCCGGCAAGGAACCACGGCATCTGTCGAACGGTCGTTTGGTTGGTCACACTGTCTTGTTAGACCGCATACCCGCCCTTGCAAAGTCCGGATCGCATTTTTTCAAGTCCGGGGCCGCGCTCACCGGCCCGTGCCGGCCGACAGAAAATCAGAGCAACGCGGCAAGGCGGCGTGCCCGCGCGGATAAGGCCTTCCGCTCTGATCTCAATGCGCGATCCAGTTGCGCGCGCACGCGGTCCGCGTCGATCTTTTCATCGCGGGCAAGCTCCACCATACCCTGCAGCGAACAGGCCGCGACGATATTGGATTTGTCTTTGACATTGCTCTTCAGGATCGCAAACAGCCGTTCCGCCTGATCTGTGCTGAGGCTCGTTCGCGTCAGGATCTTGGGAAACTGTTCGCCGATCTCCCATTGGCTGAGACGTTCAAGGCCGTCAAGGAGGCGATCGACATGCTGATCGAACAGTTGCGGCGCGTCGACGCTGATCTGCATCGCCGCATGTGCGGCGCGCGCCACGACGCCGGTGTCGGGATCGTCGGTGAGGTCCAGAAGTTCGACAAGCAGTTGCGGATCTTCGCGCACCCGATTGGCCACCGATGCCGCGGCCCCGACCGACCGGCGATCGCCCGGTTCCAGGCGATCGCGCATTGTCTCGGTCACGGCTACTTCTTCCGCGGCACCTTAGGCACCGCGCCGCCGCGGGGTTTCTTTGTGTCCGGCTTTTCTTCAACGGCCGTTGAACCGGAACCGGACAGCGCCTGTTTTTCGGCCGTCGTACCGCCGCTTTTCGCCTTCGAAGCCGGCGCCTTGCGTTTGACCGCAGGCTCCTTGCGCGGCTTTGGCGGCGTCTTATCCGGAATGGCCTCAAGCTTGAGACCGGGTTTGCCGTCGTCGCCGTCGGGCGCAACGGTTACCTTCACCGTGCCGCCTTTCTTCAATTTGCCGAACAGGACTTCATCGGCAAGTTGCTTCTTGACGTGCTCCTGGATGACACGCGCCAACGGACGCGCGCCCATGCGCTCGTCATAGCCCTTGTCGGCAAGCCAGGCGATGGCCTCCTTGGACAGATCGAAGGTCACGCCTCTTTCGGCAAGCTGCGCCTCTAGCTGCATGACGAATTTCTGCACCACCTGGTGAATGACCGGCGTCGGCAGCGATCCGAACGGGATAATCGCATCCAGCCGGTTTCTGAATTCCGGCGAGAACATGCGGTTGATGGCCTCGACATCATCGCCTTCACGCTTGGAGGAGCCGAAGCCGATGGCCGGTTTCGCGAGATCGGCGGCGCCCGCATTGGTGGTCATGATCAGGATGACGTTGCGGAAGTCGATCTGCTTGCCGTTGTGATCGGTCAGCTTGCCGTGATCCATGACCTGCAGCAGGATGTTGAAAAGGTCCGGATGCGCCTTCTCGATCTCATCGAGAAGAAGCACACAATGCGGATGCTGGTCGACACCGTCGGTCAACAGGCCGCCCTGATCGAACCCGACATAGCCGGGAGGCGCGCCCAGAAGCCGGGATACTGTGTGGCGTTCCATATATTCCGACATGTCGAAACGCAGGAGCTCGACACCCAGAGAACTTGCCAGTTGCCGCGCCACTTCCGTCTTGCCGACGCCTGTCGGACCTGAGAACAGATAGCTGCCGATCGGCTTGTCGGGCTCGCGAAGTCCGGCACGGGCAAGTTTGATGGCAGACGCCAGCGCATCGATCGCCTTGTCCTGCCCGTAGACCACCCGTCGCAATTCCTTGTCGAGATTCGCAAGGACCATCTTGTCGTCCTTGGAGACCGACTTCGGCGGAATGCGCGCCATTGTCGCAACGGTTTCCTCGATCTCCTTTTCGGTGATCGTTTTGCGACGCTTGCTTTCCTCGACCAGCATTTGCGATGCGCCGGTCTCGTCGATCACGTCGATCGCCTTGTCCGGCAGCTTGCGGTCGTTGATATAGCGCGCCGACAGCTCAACGGCCGAGGTGATGGCCTCATTGCTGTATTTGACCTTGTGATAATCCTCGTAATAGGGCTTCAGGCCCTTGAGGATTTCAACGGCATCATCGATGCTCGGCTCGTTGACGTCGATCTTCTGGAAGCGGCGCACGAGCGCCCTGTCCTTCTCAAAGAACTGTCTGAATTCCTTATAGGTGGTCGAGCCGATACAGCGGATGCCGCCGGACGACAAAGCCGGCTTCAGGAGATTGGACGCGTCCATTGCCCCGCCGGAGGTTGCCCCGGCGCCGATCACCGTATGGATCTCGTCAATGAAAAGCACCGCGCCTTCCATCTCCTCCAGTTCCTTGACCACCTGCTTCAGGCGTTCCTCGAAATCGCCGCGATAGCGCGTTCCGGCAAGAAGCGCACCCATATCAAGCGCGTAGATTGTTGAATCGAGAAGCACTTCGGGCACTTCCCCATTGATGATGCGACGCGCGAGCCCCTCGGCGATCGCCGTCTTGCCGACGCCCGGGTCGCCCACATAGAGCGGGTTGTTCTTGGAACGGCGGCAAAGCACCTGGATCGTGCGATTGACTTCCTTCTCGCGCCCGATCAGCGGATCGACCTTGCCGTCAGCCGCTTTCTGGTTGAGGTTCACGCAATAGGCGCTCAGCGCATCCTGATTCTTCGCTTTCCCGCCTTCCTCGTTATCCGTGGAGGATGATGCGCCGTCGGTATCGGATTCCTCGGCGCCGCGAACCGGGCGGCTTTCCGACACGCCCGGCCGCTTGGCGATGCCGTGCGAAATGAAGTTGACGGCGTCGTAGCGGGTCATCTCCTGCTCCTGCAGGAAATAAGCGGCATGGCTTTCGCGCTCGGCAAAAATCGCCACCAGCACATTTGCACCGGTGACCTCGTCGCGGCCCGACGACTGCACATGGATCACCGCACGCTGAATAACCCGCTGAAAGCCGGATGTGGGCTTCGAATCCTCATCATAACCGGTCACCAGATTGTGAAGCTCGTTGTCGATATATTCAGTCACGGTCGAACGAAGGGCGTCGAGATCGACGCCACAGGCCCGCATGACGGCGGCGGCGTCAGAATCATCCATCAGCGCCAGCAGCAAATGCTCCAGCGTCGCATATTCATGATGGCGGTCATTGGCAAAGGTCAGAGCCTGATGCAGCGCCTTTTCAAGACTGTTGGAGAATGTCGGCACGACTAAATCCTCATTTCTTTTCCATCACGCATTGGAGCGGGTGCTGGTTTTGGCGCGAAAAATCCATCACTTGCGTGACTTTGGTTTCTGCGACCTCATAAGTAAAGACCCCGCACTCACCCACACCGTGATTGTGAACATGCAGCATGATACGCGTCGCCGCCTCCCGGTCTTTCTGAAAGAATCGCTCCAGAACGTGAACGACGAACTCCATCGGCGTGTAGTCGTCGTTCAAAAGCAGGACCCGGTAAAGGCTTGGCTTCTTCAGCTTCTTCTGCGTCCGGGTGATGACGGAAATACCGTTGCCGGTCCCCTTGTCGTCACCGTCGTCGTCGTCCTCGCCGCTCATCGTTGCCCAGAAAGGCTTCAATGCCATTTCATCCTTATCCTGACTCACCTTGTTTCATATCGATTTTGATACAGTCCCGGCCCGTTTTCCAGTCCACACCAATCTAGAACAAGTACGGCACGGATTGAAGCATTCGACCCAGGCCTGCTCTAATCCTTTTTTGCGAAGTCCAGCCCCGGACGGAGCCGTGTAGCGGAAGGCGTCTTACCCTTAAATAGGCACCGTTTCGCGCCAGCACAGGGGTGGATCGAAACAAAGGGAATTGTGAAACCCGCTTCAGGCAGCAAAAAACCCGGCTGCCGCGGGCCGCCGGGTTCCTAAACAGGCTTTTGCCGCCTAGTTGGCGTTGGAAGCTTTTTTCGGCGCCGGAGCCGGAGCAGCCGTTGCAGTCTCGTAGGGCTGATAGGCCTTGCGCGCGGCATCCGCGTAGATTTCACCCATCTTGGTCGCCTGAGCCACAAAGCCTTCATAGCTCGACTTTGCGTGATCGCTCTGGATTTCAAAGGCCTTTTCAAAGGTCTTTGCATTGAACAGCTTCTCGACCACCGCAGCATTGTCCTCATAGGACTTCTTGGAGTAATCGGTTGCTTCCGTTGTCAGGGTCTGCATGCCCTGTGCCATGGCGGAATAGCTCTTGAGCATGTTTTCCATGGCGTCTTTGCCATATTTGCTGGCGTCTTCGAAAGAAAACATCTGGATATCCTGTCGTTGGGTATAGAGGACTGAACGCGTTCGCTTGCCCGGGCTTTATCTGCCCCGCGCGCAAATTTTATGTGCGGCGCAACAGAAAGTCAACGAATCTTGTGCGCCGCACCATGCGCGAATCGGCACATTCCCCAGGATTTCCTGAAACAACCTGAAAACCATAAACGGATTGGTAACGCAGTTTGCCTAAAATTTCCGGAATTGGGGGTCAGTGATCCCCGCCCAGTGGTTGCGTGTGGTTGTGATTGGACTCGTAAAGTGTACATGGCTTTCCCCGGCGGTGCAGGTTCCGCTCTTTTCAAAAACATGTCTTTGAGGCTTTTGAAGCTGGTCACGGTCACGGCGTTGTGCCTTGCCGTAGCAACGGGGTTCGCGGCGGCGAATTCCAAATATGCCGGTTTTGTCATGGACGCAAAAACCGGGAAAACCCTCTACGCATCAAGCTCGAACGCGCTGCGCTATCCGGCATCGCTGACCAAGATGATGACCTTGTACATGATCTTCGAAGCGATCGACAGCGGACGCATCAGCAAGAAGACACGCATCAGGGTTTCAAAAAACGCCGCGGCTGAGCCGCCGTCAAAACTGGGCCTGCGTCCGGGTCAGACCATTTCGGTGGAACAGGTGATCTATGCGCTCGTCACCAAGTCGGCGAACGACGCTTCAACCGCCATCGCCGAGCACCTTGGTGGTTCGGAGAGCGGGTTTGCCAGGCAGATGACCGCGAAGGCACGCGCGCTTGGCATGAAGAAGACCACCTTCCGCAATGCCCACGGCCTGCCGAATTCGCGCCAGAAGACCACGGCGCGCGACATGGCCCGTCTCGGTATCGCGCTGAGAGAACACTATCCTCACCACTATCACTATTTCTCCACCCGTTCCTTCAAATACGGCAAGACCCGCTTCGGCAACCATAACCGTCTTCTCGGAACCGTGAACGGCGTCGACGGTATCAAGACGGGCTATACGCGCGCTTCCGGCTTCAACCTGGTCAGTTCCGTGCGCAAGGACGGACGCAGCGTCGTCGCCGTTGTCATGGGCGGGAAAAGCGGCGCCAGCCGAAACGCGCACATGAAGAAGCTGATTGCACGCACCCTGCCGAAAGCGTCGCGCCGCGGTGGTGGCAACCTCGTTGCCAAGGTTCAATCGAACACCAAAATCGCGCTGCCGAAAACCGGCCCAATCCCCAAGTTCCGGGACGTGACCGAGGTTCGGGTCGCCATGGCCTATGCGCAGCCGGAAAAGACCGCAACCTTCCCGATACCGCTCGACCGCCCGGTTGTCGGTCGCGACGCCCTCATCGACAGTCTGAAAAAGCAGAAAGCCGTTGTCACGCCCGTGCCGCGGCCGGCGAACGCGCTTCCCGTCGTGGCAGAAGGCAACCTGGAGAACACGAGGGAAGACGTTGACGGCGTCACGACCGCAAGCACCGGCCTGCCTTCAGGCTGGGTGGTCCAGATCGGCGCGGCCGCGACCCGGGAAGGGGCCGAACAGCTTCTGACGGAGGCGCAATCCAAGACCGGAGGCATGGTGTCAAAGGCGCAGCCCTTCACCGTCATCACGCATCGCGACGGCGAGCAGCTTCACAGGGCCCGCTTTGCCGGTTTCGACGGCAAGTCTCACGCTTGGAAAGCATGCAAGGCGCTGAAGAAAAAAGGTTATGGCTGCTGGGCGACCGAACAGTAAACGGTCGCAAGAATAGCGGCTGTGACGCAGCCGCATCCTCGAATTTGTATCGTGTATTGGGGAAATCTAATGTCGACGCAGGAGCACTTCCTTAGCCTCATTGATCCGGGCCGCCAGAAACACCGACCCACCGGCATCGGGATGCATGCGTTTCATCAGGCGGCGATGCGCCTCGCGGATCTGCGCCTCGGAGGCCCCAGCCGAAAGACCAAGGATCTCGTACGCTTCCTCCTCGGTCATGGAGCCAGAAGCTGGCGCGGTGCCCAGCCCGTCGTCCGTATCCGCATCAAAACCGTCTCTCCAGGCGGGGTCGCGGCGGTCAAGATACGCCTCTAGCACCTGCACGCTCTCCGGGTCTCCGCGAAGCTCGGAATGAAGTGAAAACAGCTCCTCCTGGCTGAGCGAATCCAATTCGCGGCCTTCGAACTGCCCCGCCAGGACGAGACCGTTCATATCGCCGCTATCGAGGTCGAGTTCCATTTCCAGCGCGGCCGTTCTCACACGCGAGGACTGTTTGGCGCTGGGCGTGCTGCGCGAGCGGGCCCGCGCCCTTCCGAACAGGGCCGCTGCAAGTCCGAACAATCCCAAAGATATGCCGGTGCGGCCGAGCAAGGTAAACACGACACCAAAAAGGGTCAGCAAAACCGGCAGAAAGTAGCGCAGCACGGTGGCAAGCCGATGCGGGTCCATGCGCAGAAACAGCGCCGCAAAACCCGCCAGCAGCAGGACAGCCAGAGCAATATAGAAGAAGAATGTCACTTAACTGCCGCCCTTCCCTCCGGAAAGCTGTTCAAGCAGCAGGCGCGACTCCCGGCTCTTGTCCTTCTCCAGCGCGGTCACGCCGCCGGAAGCATAAACGGCAACGGCTTTGAGAAGATTGAGCAGCGCATTTGCCGCGCCTCCGTCGAACCGCAGATAGGCGCCGCCGGACAACCGGGCGATTTCGCGAAATGCCGTATTGGCGGCAACGTCGCCACCCTCCTGAAACATGAAACAGGGCACCTTTCGCATTCCCAGTTCGCCGGCCAACTGGCACAGCCGGTCGATGTTCTCTTCCATGGCGTCCCCGATAAAGACCAGCGCGCTGACCGGCTTGCGGACGGTTTCATCGCGGGCGTGTCTGAGCACCTTGGCGATCTGGGTATGGCCGCCACGGCAGTCGATGCGCACCATGAGGTCACGCAATTGTGTTGTGTCGCCGACCCATTTCGAGGCCCGGCATTCGCCAAAGCCGCGAAAATAGACGAGTTGCACGCTCAGCCCGCCCGCCCGTCCGACGGCATTGAACATCTCGCTCTGCAGCATGCAGGCCGCATCCCATGTCGGCTGCCGGCTCATGGTTGCGTCGAGTGCGAAGATCAGCCTGCCGCTTTCTCCGCCGGCCGGCCGGGTAATGGATCGCGCCGCATCGAGGAATTGGGCAATGTCGCTCTTGGAGGACTGCGCCTCGCTATCGGGCACAACCGATTTCGAACCATTTCGATCCGTTATGTCGCGACCAGACATGACATGCTCCCTGGAATTGCGGCCACGGCGCCGCCGCGTGCGTCCGCTAACCCAAATCTAGAGCGAGATAAGGCCAAATTGAAGCATGGGTTTTTTAAAAAACTCCGGCAGTACACATCGATCCGAAAATCAGCACGCGGCGGTCCGGCCGGTTTCGCGTGCCCTGCCGCGTGGGATCGCGCGGCGGCAACCACTGCAATTGTCAGGCGTGGCCATCCCCCCGGCCCCTTCGGTTTCGGCTGCACGAAGCGAAATGCCCGGAATATCGACGAGTTCGCGTGTGGCATTCTGCGTTGTTTGTATGCCCGGCGACAAACGCAGCGTCGAGCCGCGAACAATCGCCGAGGCAAGATCACTTTCCTTGTCGGGGTACTGGCCAATGGAATGATAGAGGAAATAACCTTCCTTGCGTTCAGCCATGTTTCCTCCCGGATATTCGCGATCGGCCACCGGACCGTTCCAAGACTCGATGCAAAGGCCCGGCGGTATTGACCCACCGGCGTCAATTCGTAAATTCGTATACAGCTTTTAAAATAGTTCAAGCTTAAAGGACTTGGTTTTTGCCGGTATTCGCTGCCCGGGATGCATTTCAGCAAAGCGTCGCCAAAGTTTCGTATACGGTTTGCGCATGCGATCACGGCAGCAACCCGCTGACGGCAATGCCCGCCTGTTTGAAGCGTCCCATCAGCGGGACGCCGTTGCCGCCGCCGAACCGTATACCGCGTTTTATTTTCGACGGGGAAGCTGCTCATCTGGCGACTCATTCGGAAGCGCTCGGTACCCGGCAAACACCATCAGCTCAAACGCGATAACGCCGGGAGAAAACCCATGGATCACGCATGACCGAGACCCGCGCAGAGATGCGATTGCCGACCGAGGATTTGAGCGAGGATCTGCCCTTCTTCACAAAAACGCTGAAGATGCGGCTGGACATGATTTACCCGGCCGACAATCCTGAAATTGCGGTCTTTTCCGGTCATGGTCTTCGGGTGCGGATTGAAAAAGGCGCGCCGGAAGGGCCCGGCACGCTGAGGCTTCTGACCGAGACTCCTGATGATTTTGCCGACGGAGAACGGCTGCTGGTCGCACCCAACGGCACGCGGATCGAGATCGACGAACTCAATCCGCCGCTGGTCCTGCCGGAGACGGAGCACGCCTTTGTCGTCCGCAGGCTGGCCGACCAGGCGCCCTGGGTCATCGGCCGCGCCGGCATGTCCTATCGCGATCTTGTCCCCTCGCGCCTCGGCGGCGCAATGATCGCCTCGCACATCCGGGTGCCGGACGGGCCGGTGCCCGATATGGTTCACTTCCATAAGGTCGGCTTCCAGCTGATCTTCTGCGTCCGTGGCTGGGTCGACGTCCTTTACGAAGATCAGGGCGGCATGCGCCGCTTGACGGCCGGCGATTGCTTCATCCAACCACCGGAGATCAGGCATCGCGTCATGCATGCCGCCGACGGCATCGAGGTCATCGAAATCGGCGTTCCGGCCGAGCATATTACCGAAATTGACCACGAAATGACGTTGCCGACGCCGGTTGAGCGGCCGGACCGGGAATGGCAGGGCCAGAAATTCGTCCACAGCCTAGCAAAAGACGGCCTGTTCGAGCCGTTCCGAATTCCCGGCTTCGAGGCGCGCGACACCACCATCTGCGACAACACCAGGGGCGTCGCCTCGGTCATGGTGGCGCGACCGACCGCTGAGGACTCGGTCTGGACTGGTCACGACGCCGATATTCTGTTCAACTTCGTGCTGGCAGGCGAAATGACACTCGAGGGCGAAGGAAAAGACCCTTACCGCCTGTCCGCCGGAGACGCCTTCGTCATCCCGCCCGATATGGCGACGCGATATGTGGGCGCAACAACCGACCTGCGGTTGCTCGAAGTCAGCCTGCCGGGACGTTTCGAAACCGAGATCTTACGCGATTGAGCCTGCAAGGGAGAACGAAACGGGTGCGTATCACCCGCAAATCAAATCATAAGGGGAGTAGAACATGAGAAAACTGACAATAATTGCCGCAGCCGTAGCAATGTTCGGCGCCGCGGGCCTCGCCCACGCGGACGAGACGAAGATCGGCGTCCTGATGGACATCACGGGACCGATCGCCAACTTCATTCCGCCGCTGCAAAACGCCGCCAACCTCGCCGTCAAACATGTCAACGATCAGGGCGGCCTGCTCGGCGGCAAAGCGGTCGCCGTCTACGGCGATACGACCGGCACATCGCAAGGGGCCGTGGACGCGGCCCAGAAGCTCGTCAATATCGAGAACGTGCCGATTATCATGGGATCGCTGATGTCCGGCACCACCATCGCCGCGGCGGAGGCAGCGATCATTCCTGCCGGTGTCGCTCAGATTTCACCCACGG
>NZ_CFHWAF010000139.1:0-12042 GCF_984452065.1 Hoeflea sp.
CCGCACTGGCCGGCGTCAGCACAGCCACCGTGGACCGTGTCCTGCACAACCGGTCAGGCGTGAGCGAGCGGGCGCGCGAACGGGTCAAGGCAGCAATCCATGAACTCGGCTTCGGCCGGTTGCCGGGCGACCTGATGGAGGCGCCCAAGAAGACGCTTCGCTTCCTTTTCATTCTCCCGAAGATCGAGACGAGCTTTGCCCGGGCGATCAGCGACTCGGTCCGGGCCGCGGCGCGCGTGAGTGACGAGGTGAATATCGTCAACGATGTCCAGCGCATCGATTTGCGCGACTATGAGAGGCTGATCCGCGAACTGGATGAGGTCACACCGGCCAAATATGACGGTGTCGCGCTGTTCGCCGTGGACGCGCCCGGCGTACGGCAGGCGATGGACCGGGTCATCGAGCGCGGCGTCAACCTGATAACGCTGGTCTCGGATATTCCCACCTCGAAACGGCTTCATTTCGTCGGCATCGACAATGTCGCCGCCGGCCGCGTTGCCGGTACGCTGATGGGCCGTTTCCTGGCGCCGAAATCGGGAAAGGTGGGTGTCATCGCCGGATCGTTGCAGATGCGCGATCACGTCGACCGCTATCTCGGATTCGAGCAGATATTGTGCACACGCTTTCCGTCGCTGAGGATCCTGCCGATCGAAGAGGGCGACAGCCTTCAGGACAAGAACGCCGCGATCACGCGGCGCCTGCTTGAAAAGCATGACGATCTCATCGGCATCTATTCCGCGGCCGCCGGCAATATAGGTATTCTGGATGTGCTCGACGATCTTGGTGCCAGCGACCGGCTGGTGGTGATCATGCACGAGCTCTCCGAGCATGTGCGGGACGGGCTCTCGAGCGGTGCGGTCGATGCGGTCATCAATCAGGATACCGGTCACATCGCGCGCAGCGCGGTGCGCGTGCTGACAGCCTATTGCAACGGGCGCTCCATCATCGAGGCGCAGGAAAAGATCAGGATAGACATCTATCTGGCGGACAATCTGCCATGACCTGACGACAACCGGATCATGGAACGCAATCTGGCACGACGGCCCGAAGGGCCGGATCGGCAAGGGCGGATTATTGCCCGGCCACGGGCCAACGATCACTGCGCCTCACAGGCGCCAACGATCACTGCGCCTCACAGGCGCCAACGATCACTGCGCCTCACAGGCGCGAAAGCAGAGGGCAAACGGAGGAAACAATGAAAAAGCTGCTTACGAGCTGTCTGGTCGCCGGCGGTCTGCTGGCCGTTCCGGCAGTCGCGGAGGAGACCGTCAAGGTGCTTTCCATCAATCGCGACACCGGACAGTGGAAACAGATCTACCTGGATATGGCCGACGAATATATGCGGGCCAATCCCGGCGTGAAGATCCAGCTGGAGTTCATGGAGGACGAGGCGTTCAAGCAGAAGCTTCCTACGCTTCTTCAGTCGGATGCCGCGCCGGACCTGTTTTTCTCCTGGAGCGGCGGCGTGTTCTACGAGCAGGCCGATCAGGGCTTTCTGAAACCGCTCCCCGACGATGTGGTTGCCGAGTGGAAAAACGAAATGTCGGCGGGCGGGCTCGCCGCGCTTTCCTATAACGGCAAGTATTACGGCGCCCCGGAAGCCTCGCAGAATGTCGCCATCTGGTACAACAAGGACAATGCGAAGAAAGCCGGGGTCGACCCCACGAAGATCGAAACCTGGGACGACTTCCTGGATCAGGTGAAAACCGCGAAGGACGCGGGCGTGACGCCGATCATCGTCGGCGGGCAGGACAAGTGGCCGCTGCATTTCTATTATTCGCTGCTTGCCATGCGCATCATGGGCGAGGACGGCCTGCGCGCAGCCGCGGCCGGCGAAAACGGCGGTTTCGACAATGACGACTGGGTGCGCGCCGGCCAGGAATATATGCGGCTGATCGAGCTTGAGCCCTTCCAGGAAGGCTTCATGGGGGCAAAATACGATGCCGCGACGGGGCTGTGGGGCGATGGCGGCGCGGTGTTCACCCTGATGGGCGACTGGGACCTCGGGGCGCAGCGCGCCGCCTCATCCAATGGCGGGCTGTCCAATGAGCAGCTGGGCGTCATCCGCTTTCCGGCCGTTGAGGGCGGAAAGGGCAAGGTGACGGACACGCTGGGCGGTGCGTCCGGATTTGTCCTGACGCGAAACGCGCCGGATGAAGCGATCGATTTCCTGGCGTTTTTCCTCGGGCCGAAAGCCCAGAAGCGGGCGGCGGCCGAGGGTGTCTATATCCCGACCGCGCCGGCAGCCGGCGGTCTGGTTGAGGATTCCATCCTCAAGCAGTTTGCCCAAATAGGCGGAGCCTCCACCTATCACCAGCTTTTCCTGGATCAGTTCTTCGGCAGCACGCTGGGTGGCGCGATCAATGACGTGTCGGCGCAGATGGCGACCGGCGACATTACCCCCGAAGAGGCCGCCAAACACCTGGAAGAGACCAGGCAGTTTCAGTAGGCGGACCTTGCGAGCGGGCGTCCGGCTCAGGCCGGGCGCCCAACCGGCGGGCAGGTGAGCGGGGTCATTATGACATTGGCATCCAGTGAAAGTGCCATCGGCAGGGCGAGGCGTGGCCGCATGCGGTTCGATCTGAGCAGTCAGATGACGATGCTCTTGATCTTCCTGCCGCCCGCGATCCTGCTCTTTACCGTCTTTGTCATGCTGCCGATGGTCGAGGCGGCTTTTTTCTCTCCCTACAAATGGAGCGGCTACGGTCCGGCGCCCTGGGCCCTGAACGAACAGACCGGCAGGACATTCGGAACCTGGGTCGGTGCGGCCAATTTCGAGCGGATGGCCGGCCACAGCGCGTTCTCGATCGCGCTTTTCAATACGATGAAGGTGATCGGCGTCTCCCTGTTGATCCAGTTGCCGCTCGCCCTGGCGCTGGCGCTGATGATCTACCAGAAAAGCTACGCCAATACGGTGTTCCGTCTGATCTTCTTCGTTCCCTATATTCTGGCCGAAGTCGCCACCGGGCTCATCTGGAGCTTTGTGTTCGACGGCAATTTCGGTGTGTCGCGGATGATAACGGATACGTTTCATCTCGATCAGGCGTTCTTTCCGCTGGCCGAAAAGCAATGGGCGTTCAATACGATCCTGGCGGTGATCGTGTGGAAATATTTCGGCTTTCACATGATGATCTACATCGCCGGGCTGCAGAATATCCCGCGCGACCTGATCGAGGCGGCGCGCATCGATGGCGCCCGGCCGATGCAGATCATAGTCTTCGTCAAACTGCCGATGCTGTGGCCGGCGATCACCATCTCGATCTTCTACTCCGTTCTCGGCGCGCTGCAGGTCTTCGATCTGGTCATGCCGATGACGGCGGGCGGCCCGTCCAACAGCAGCCATACGCTGGTCAGCTATCTCTACAATTTCGGCTTTATCCGGCTGAATGTCGGCTATGGCAGCGCCGTCGGGGTGTTCCTGTTCGCCGTCGGCGTGATCTTCGCATTCGTCTACCGCAACACCGTGCAGAGGGAGCGTCACTCATGACCGATTTCGACTGGCGCAATGCCTCGCGTATCATCGTTCTTTTGTTCGTCTCCAGCCTGATCGTGCTGCCGCTGGCGGCGACCGTGCTTGGCGGTTTCAAGACCGACGGGGAACTGCGGATAGAACCGTTCGGCCTGCCGGATGTCTGGCGCACGCAGTTCTATGGCGAGATTTTCGCCGATCCGCAGTTCTGGCGCTACCTTTGGAACTCGCTGGTGATATCGCTGCTCACCGTGGCGCTCACGCTGATCCTCGGCTCGATGGCCGCCTATGCGTTTGCGCAGGCCCGGTTCTTCGGCTCGCGCTTCCTCTTCAGCTATCTTCTTCTCGGGCTCATGTTTCCATTCGCCGCTGCGATCATGCCGCTCTTCCTGACCGTGCGTGATCTCGGGCTGCTCGATACGCCCTGGGGCGTGATCCTGCCGCAGGTCGCCTTCGGGCTCGCCTTTTCGATCATGTTCTTCCGCACCTTCTTCAGGCAGATGCCGCCGGAACTGTTCGAGGCGGCGCGTGTCGACGGCTGCGGCTTCATCCGTTTCTATTTCTATTTCACGCTGCCGCTCTCGACGCCGATCCTTGCGACCATCGCCGTCTTCGTCTTCGTCCAGAGCTGGAACAACTACCTGCTGCCGCTGATCATGCTGAACGATCGCGCCGGCTACACCTGGACATTGGGAGCAATGGATTATCGCGGCGAATACATCGCCGAGTGGAACAGGACGCTCGCCTTCATGACCATGACGCTGACACCGGCCGTGGTGTTCTTCCTGGCGGCTCAAAAATACATCGTCGCCGGGCTGACCGGCGGATCGGTAAAGGGATAGTCAATGTTACAAAATCCGATACTTCCCGGTTTCAATCCGGACCCTTCCATCTGGCGCGTGGGCGAGGACTACTATATCGCGACCTCGACCTTCGAGTGGTATCCGGGTGTGCAGATCCATCATTCGAGGGATCTTCAGAACTGGGAACTGGTGTGCCGGCCTCTCGACCGCGCCGCTCAGCTCGATATGCGGGGCAATCCGGATTCCTGCGGTATCTGGGCACCGTGCATTTCCCATGCGGACGGCCTGTTCTGGCTGGTTTATACCGACGTCAAACGCTACGACGGCAACTACAAGGACACCCACAACTATCTGGTGACCGCGCCGTCGATCGAGGGACCCTGGTCCGATCCTGTCTATCTGAACTCTTCCGGTTTCGATCCGTCGCTGTTTCACGACGACGACGGCCGCAAATGGCTTGTCAACATGGTCTGGAACCACAATGGCAACCGTTATCCGAAAGGCAGGGGCAAACCCGACTTCTTCGGCGGCATCCTGCTGCAGGAATATGACGTCGAAGCCCGTTGCCTGACCGGCCCGATCAGGAACATCTTCACGGGCAGCGGGCTTGGGCTCACGGAAGGGCCGCATATTCACCGGGAAAACGGCTGGTACTATCTGATCACCGCAGAGGGCGGAACAGGCTACCAGCATGCCGTCACCCATGCCCGGTCGAGAACCATCGACGGCCCCTATGAAATCCATCCGAACGTCCACCTGCTGACCGCCAAGGATTCCGGCGGCGAGGGCCTGCAGCGCGTCGGCCATGGCCAATTGGTGTCGACACCGGACGGAGGCTACTATCACACCTTCCTGTGCTCACGTCCGCTCGCGGGTACGCGCCGGTCGCCGCGCGGCAGGGAGACGGGGATCGCGCGTGTGGAACTGCGTGACGACGGATGGTTCTACGCGCAGGGCAATACGCCCGAGCCGTCGCTTTCCGTCGTCCCGCCGGTCGCGTCGACCGATCCGCCGTCACCGGAAAACAAGCAATATCGGTTCGACGGGGCCAGGCTTCCGATCGATTTCCAGTGGCTTCGCTCGCCTTTTCCCGAACGGCTTTTCTCGCTGCCCGAGCGGCCCGGACACCTGCGGCTCTTCGGGCGCGAATCCATCGGCTCCTGGTTCGAGCAGGCGCTGGTCGCCCGGCGTCAGACAGCAAGCGCATACCGCGCGGAGACGGCACTTGAATTTGTTCCGGAGACATCTCAGCAGATGGCCGGCCTGACGGCCTATTACAACCGCTCACAGTTTCACTATCTGCTCGTAACGGCCGATGCCGACGGCAACAGGGTGCTCGATATCCAGAGTTGCCCCGGCGTCTGGCCCGAGGCGCATCTGAACTTTCCATTGGACGAGCCGGTGCTGCTGCCCGCCGAAGGCCGGGTCTGGCTCGGCGTTGACGTCACCGGCGCCGCGCTTCGGTTCCGCTACGGCCTTGAGGAGGGGCAATGGCAGAGCGTCGGGCCCGAGCTCGACGCGTCGGTCCTGTCCGATGAAGGCGGGCGCGGCGAACATGCCAATTTCACCGGCGCCTTTGTCGGCATGGCCTGCCAGGACCTGACGGGGCGGGCCCTGCACGCCGACTTCTCCCATTTCAACTATGAGAACCGCGAAGGAGAGGGATTGTGATCCGTCACCATGCCGTGCGCGACAGCCGCGCGGCGAAAGGAAGGAGGAGTGGCAATGGCTGAAGTCATACTCAAGGACATCAAGAAATCCTTTGGCTCCGTCGAGGTTATTCCGGACCTTGATCTGACCGTCCAGGACGGCTCGTTCACCGTGCTCGTGGGACCGTCCGGCTGTGGCAAATCCACATTGCTGCGGCTGATTGCCGGACTTGAGGAAACGACGGAGGGCCGGGTCCTGATCGACGGCGACGATGTCACCGACCGGGAGCCCTCGGAGCGCAGCATCGCAATGGTGTTCCAGTCCTACGCACTCTATCCCCATATGACTGTCGCGCAGAATATCGGTTTCGGATTGCGGCTGGCGCGCAGGCCGAAGCGGGAAATCCGCGAACGGGTTGAAGAGGCGGCGCAAATCCTGCAGCTGGAGAACCTTCTTGACCGCAAGCCCAAACAACTTTCCGGCGGGCAAAGGCAGCGGGTCGCCATCGGACGGGCGATTGTCCGAAAGCCCAAGGTGTTTTTGTTCGACGAGCCGCTGTCGAACCTCGATGCGGCGCTGCGCACGCAAATGCGTGTGGAACTCGCGGAACTGCATGCCAAGCTCGGGGCGACGATGATCTATGTCACCCACGATCAGGTGGAGGCCATGACCATGGCGGATCAGATCGTCATCATGCGCGGCGGCGTCATCCAGCAGTCGGGCTCTCCCATGGCGCTCTACGACCGCCCCGCCAATCCCTTCGTTGCCGGTTTTATCGGATCGCCGAGGATGAACCTTCTGGACGGCGATGTGGCCCGGCAAAGCGGTGCGGACCTGCTCGGCGTTCGGCCGGAGCACCTGGAGCTTTCGAAACAAGGCGGCGATTGGCCGGGGCGCGTGCGTTATGCCGAGCACCTCGGTTCGGACACCGTTGTCTATGTGGATGCCGACGGTATCGGGTCGGTCACGGTGCGGGTCAATGGCGAGGTGCCGGTGCGTGCCGGCGATCCGGTGTTTCTGACGCCCAATGCGGCGCGGCTGCACAGATTTTCCGGTGATGAGCGGCTGGCGGCCTGAACGCTACGCAACAGAGCGGGAGGGTTTTGCATGAAGGTTTGCGTTACGGGCGGCAGCGGCGGTGCGGGCGGCGCGGTGATTGCCGGCCTTGTCGAGCTTGGTGTCGACGTCGTCAATATCGACCGCATCAGACCCGAGAAAGAGATCTGCCCCTTCAAACAGGTTGATCTTCTGGATTATGCGCAGCTGAGCAAGGCTTTGGCAGGCGCCGATGCCGTTGCCCATTTTGCCGGAAATCCGCAGCCGGACTTCAATTTCTCCGACGGTGCGGACCGGTTCGAGAACAATACGGTGTCCTGCTTCAATGTCTTTCAGGCGGCGGTGGAAAACGGCATCGGAAAGGTTGTCTGGGCCTCGAGCGAGACGGTTTACGGCTTCCCGTTCGAACAAAACAGTCCGCAGCGGGTGCCGTTCCGCGAGAGCGATGAGAACCGGCCGCAGAATGCCTATGCGATATCCAAGGCATCATCGGAGTTTTTCGCCGCCGAGATGAACAAGCTCTACGGGATCACATTCGTGGGCCTGCGGCTTTCCAACGTGCTCTACCCGGTACGCGGCCATCATGCGAGCTACTACTCCATTCCCTCGTACTGGGACGATCCGCTCAGCCGAAAATTCAACCTGTGGAGCTATGTGGACTGCCGGGATGTCGCCCACGCGACGTGGCTGTCGCTGACCCGCGATCCGGGTGGCGCCGAGGTCTTCAATATCGCCGCCCGCGACACGCTCATGCGGATCGACAGCAGCGCGCTGCTCGACATGGCGTTCGAGCGAACGGTGGAGCAGGCGTTTTCGTTCCCTCGGGCATCGTTTCTGGACCTGTCGAAGGCCGAACAACTGCTGGGTTTCGTGCCTGAGTATGGTTGGGCGGATGTCTTGAAGGCCTGAGCCGACCGCCTCACCGGGCCTGCACAAGCCCGATTTCTTCGCTGGCTGATAAATTATTCCCCGTTGGCGCTGGCAATTGGCGGGCGGACGGGACATAAAGCCGCCTTGATGAAAAGCAGGAATGGCGGAGCTTGAGTTGATCCAGACCCCTTATCTTCTTTTTCTTGGCGATGCGCCGGACGCCCTGGCCGCCAAGGTGGCGCAAGGCATCAAGGACTGGCGGCCGGAACTTGCCGTCGGCCAGCTGCGGCTCGAAGGCTGCAATGCCGATATGGGCCTTGCGGACCTGACCATCGACGAGGCGGTCAAGGCCGGCGCCAAAACCCTGGTGATCGGTGTCGCCAATCGTGGTGGCGTCATCTCGGGCGGCTGGAAGGACATGCTGAAGTCGGCACTCCATGCCGGTCTCGATCTCGCATCGGGGCTTCACAATCATCTCAATGACGAGCCGGAGCTGGTCGCGCTGGCGCAAAGGGAAGGGCGCATGTTGCACGATGTCCGTGTGCCGAGCGTCTCCTATCCCATCGCCAACGGCAAAAAGCGCGGCGGAAAAAGGTGTCTGGCCGTCGGCAGCGACTGTTCGGTCGGCAAGATGTACACCGCCCTTTGCATGGAGCGCGAGATGCGCGCCCGCGGCATGAAGGCGACGTTCCGGGCGACGGGTCAGACCGGTATCCTCGTTACCGGATCGGGTGTGCCATTGGATGCGGTCGTCGCCGATTTCATGGCGGGAGCCGTTGAGCACCTGACTCCGGACAACGATCCCGATCACTGGGACCTCATCGAGGGGCAGGGCAGTCTTTTCCACCCGTCCTATTCGGGTGTGACTTTGGCGCTGATCCATGGCGGGCAACCTGACGCACTCGTCCTTTGCGACGAACCGAACCGGCCGCATATGCGCGGATTGCCGGAATACAAGGCGCAAAGCCTGGAACTCCTGCGCGATACGGCTCTGACCATGGCGCACATCGTCAACCCGGATTGCCGCATTACGGGCATCGCCCTCAACACGTCCGCGATGGGCGAAACGGAAGCCGCCGATTATGCCGCCCGCATCGAGGAAGAGATGGGCCTTCCGACCGTCGATCCTTACCGGCACGGGGCCGCGCGTCTGGTCGACGCGCTGGAATAGGCATCCATGCACACGCAACTTCACGTCGAGGAAACGGTCTTTCCTCTTGCCGAGGCCTTTACGATCTCGCGCGGATCCCGCACGCAAGCGCGAACCGTCACCGTCACGCTGAAGCGCGCCGGATATGGCGGCCACGGCGAATGTGTTCCCTATGCCCGCTACGGCGAGACGGTCGAGGGCGTGATCGGGGTGATATCTTCACTCTCGGAGGCCCTCTCGCAAGGCCTCGACCGTCATGGCCTGCAAGATGCCTTGCCGCCTGGTGCCGCGCGCAATGCGCTGGACTGCGCGTTCTGGGACCTGGAGGCCAAAATCGCCGGACGGCGGGCTTTTGAACTGGCAGGGCTTGCCGAGCCCGTACCGGTTCAAACGGCGTTCACCCTGTCGCTGGAAGAACCGCAGGTGATGCGCGAAAAGGCCGAGCGCAACGCGGCTCGCCCGCTTTTGAAAATCAAGCTTGGCGGCGAGGGCGATCTTGAGCGTCTTGAGGCCGTGCGCGCCGGTGCGCCGGACACCGCGATCATCGTCGATGCCAATGAGGGCTGGAGCCCGCAGGGCTATGCCGATCTCGCGCCCGAACTGCTGCGGCTCGGGGTGACCATGGTCGAGCAGCCGCTTCCGGCCGACGCGGACGAGGCGCTCGCGGACATGGATCGGCCGTTGCCGGTCTGCGCGGACGAGAGCTGCCACGATCGGGCGTCGCTCGCCGAACTTCGCGGCAAGTACGACATGGTCAATATCAAGCTCGACAAGACCGGCGGGCTGACGGAGGCGCTGGCGCTGAAACGGGATGCAATGGCCGGCGGCCTCGGCATCATGGTGGGGTGCATGGTGGCGTCGTCGCTGGCCATGGCGCCTGCCGTTCTGGTCGCTCAGGGCGCCGACATCGTTGATCTGGACGGCCCGCTCCTGCTTGCCGGCGACAGGGCCGATCCTCTTGTTTACGACGCCGAAGGCGTTCATCCTTCTTCCAACAGGCTTTGGGGCTGATGTGATGCGGACAGTTTATGTAAACGGCGAATATGTTCCTGAGAACGAGGCGACGGTGTCGGTTTTCGACCGCGGCTTCCTGTTTGCCGACGGTGTTTATGAAGTGACATCGGTGCTGGATGGCAAGCTGGTCGACTTTGCCGGCCATTGCGGGCGCCTGCGTCGCTCATTGAACGAACTGAGTATGAACTTCACAGTTTCCGACGACGCGCTTTTGGCGATCCATCGCGAACTTGTCGCCAGGAACGGGCTGGAAGAGGGGCTTGTCTATCTGCAGGTCACGCGCGGTGCGGTGGACCGGGATTTTGTCTTTCCGCCGGATGACACGCCGGCAACGCTTGTTCTTTTCACCCAATCCAAGCCGCTGATCGACAACGCGCTGGCATTGCGCGGGCAAAAGATCTTTACGGTCGACGACCTTCGCTGGAGCCGCTGCGACATCAAGACGGTGCAGTTGCTCTATCCCTCGCTTGCCAAGATGGAAGCGCGCGCCAAGGGCGGGGACGATGCATGGCTTGTGCGTGACGGGCTGGTGACGGAAGGCTCGTCCAACAACGCCTACATCGTTCTTTCCGACGGATCGATCGTCACGCGGGATATCTCCAACCTCATTTTGAGCGGGATCACGCGCAAGGCGGTTCTGGCCTGCGCCCGCAATCTGCAGATGAAGGTCATCGAGCGGGCTTTCACGATTGAGGAAGCGAAAAACGCGGTTGAAGCGTTCTCGACATCCGCGTCGGGTTTTGTCAATCCTGTCATCTCCATAGACGGCCATGAAATCGGCGACGGCAAGCCCGGGCCGGTGGCCGGCAAGCTGCGGGACGTCTATATAGGGGAAATGCGCAAGGCTTCGATCTGAGAAGACCGGAGGTCATTCTTAAATGGAATGAATATATTGCAAAATCTCTATTTACCGCCGCTGAAATTTGGAGCATTTTCCGTTATGTTTTAAACAATCATTAAATTTTGAAATGAATGGCGCCTTTCGTCGGAGACGCTTGAACGCAAGATCGGGAGCGACGCAATGACCGCAAATCTCAAGCCCAAGGAAATGCCCTCCCTGTCATCGTTCAACTGGGAAGATCCGTTCCGGCTGGACGATCAGCTCAGCGATGACGAACGGATGATCCGCGATTCCGCCCGCGCCTATGCGCAGGAGCGCCTGCAGCCGAGGGTGATCGAGGCCTATCGCGAAGAGGTCACCGATCCGTCGATTTTCCGCGAAATGGGTGAAATGGGTTTGCTCGGAACCACCATTCCGGAGGCCTATGGCGGCATCGGCGCCGGCTATGTCACCTACGGCCTGGTCGCGCGGGAGGTGGAGCGCGTCGATTCTGGCTACCGCTCGATGATGTCGGTGCAGTCCTCGCTGGTCATGTATCCGATCTATGCCTATGGCTCGGAAGAGCAGCGTCAGAAATATCTGCCGGGTCTTGCGAGCGGCGAACTGATCGGCTGTTTCGGCCTGACCGAGCCGGATGCGGGCAGCGATCCGGGCGGCATGAAGACGCGGGCCGAAAAGGTGCAGGGCGGCTACCGGCTGACCGGCACCAAGATGTGGATCTCGAACGCGCCGATCGCCGATGTGTTTGTGGTCTGGGCGAAATCCGATGCCCATGACGGCAAGGTCCGCGGCTTCGTCCTGGAGAAGGGCGCATCCGGTCTCTCCGCGCCGAAGATCGGCGGAAAACTCTCGCTGCGCGCGTCGATCACCGGCGAGATCGTGCTTGACGGGGTTGATGTTGCCGAGGACGCGCTGCTGCCGAATGTCGAGGGCCTGAAAGGTCCGTTCGGCTGTCTCAACCGGGCCCGCTACGGCATCGCCTGGGGCACCATGGGTGCGGCGGAGTTCTGCTGGCACGCGGCGCGGCAATACGGGCTCGACCGCAAGCAGTTCGACCGGCCGCTGGCCCAGACCCAGCTTTTTCAGAAAAAGCTCGCCGATATGCAGACGGAAATCGCGCTCGGTCTTCAGGGCGCCCTGCGTGTCGGCCGCCTGATGGACGAGGCCGATGCCGCGCCGGAGATGATCT
>NZ_CFHWAF010000140.1:0-12030 GCF_984452065.1 Hoeflea sp.
GCAGCGCCGAGGCGATGCAGAAGAGTGCCAGCAGATAGGCCGCCGGCCGGGTCATGAAGCCGATCAGAATGGCAAGGCCCGCCAACACCTCCAATGCAATGACCAGCCAGACCATCACGGCGGCCATCGGCAGTCCGACGCTTGCGAAATAGGCTGCATTGCCGGTGGGGTCGCCCAGTTTCCCGAGACCCGCCATGACAAAGATAAGGGCCAACAGGATCCGTCCGATAAGGACCGTTGCTGAATGAGACATGATTCCCTCCCGTTTCTGGTGGCTGGAACTATATGGTTCCGGAAGGGCAGGCATAGATGAACAATGTGTGACGCATTGTTCACTGATCAAGAACGCTCTGTGTCGGCGACGGGCTCTACAACTGCCGTACCTGTGTCATATGTTGGAAAAGGCCCGCGCAACGGGCAGACATATCAGGAAGGGATACTCAGGAATGACCGTATTGAACTCGTTTCCGATCACGCAGCGTTGGAAACCGGCAGACGACAAGAAGATTCAGCTTTATTCATTTGCGACGCCGAACGGCGTCAAGATTTCCATCGCTCTGGAGGAGCTTGGACTGCCCTATGAAGCGCATCTCGCGCATATCGGAGAGGATGATCAGAAGACGCCGGAATTCACGTCGTTGAGCCCGAACGGAAAGATCCCCGCCATCATCGACCCGGACGGGCCGGGCGGCGAATCGGTCGGCCTCTTCGAGTCGGGTGCGATCCTCCTCTATCTTGCCGAGAAGACAGGCAGGCTCATTCCCTCGGATCCGGCGGCGCGCCTCGAATGCATCCAGTGGCTGTTCTTCCAGATGGCGAGTGTCGGCCCGATGTTCGGGCAGTTCGGCCATTTCTACAAATTTGCCGCCGACAAGGTGACCGATCCCTATCCCAAGGAGCGCTACAGGGCCGAGACGGCGCGATTGCTGGGTGTCCTCGACGCGCGGCTGTCCGGCCGTCAATGGATCATGGGCGACGAATACACCATCGCCGACATCGCGACCTTCCCCTGGGTCCGCACGGTTCGCGATTTCTACGAGGCCGGAGATGCCGTCGGTCTTGACGGCTTTACCAATGTGACCGGCTGGCTGGAGCGCTGCCTCGAGCGCCCTGCAAGCCAGAAGGGATTGAAGGTGCCCGAACGGCCGTGAACCGGCAGCGCAGGACAGACAAAAAAGGCGGCTCCGAAGGCCGCCTTTTCTCTTTATGTGTGTTTGGGCAGACCTTAGAAGTCCATGCCGCCCATACCGCCCATGCCGCCGCCCGGCATTGCCGGTGCGGCCGCTTCCTTCTGCGGCAGTTCGGCAACCATGGCTTCGGTGGTGACGAGCAGGCCGGCAACCGAGGCAGCATCCTGCAGCGCGGTGCGGACAACCTTGACCGGGTCGACGATACCCATGGCGATCATGTCGCCATATTCGCCGGTCTGGGCGTTGTAACCGTAGGTGTCCTTCTTGCCTTCGAGGATCTTGCCTGCAACGACCGATGCTTCGTCACCGGCATTGGCGACGATCTGGCGAGCCGGAGCCTGGAGAGCGCGGCGCACGATGCTGATGCCGGCTTCCTGGTCTTCGTTTTCGCCCTTGACCGAAAGACCTGCGGATGCGCGCAGCAGCGCCACACCGCCGCCTGCGACGATGCCTTCCTGAACGGCAGCGCGTGTTGCGTTCAGGGCGTCGTCAACGCGGTCTTTCTTCTCTTTCACTTCGACTTCGGTCGCCCCGCCGACGCGGATGACGGCAACACCGCCGGCGAGCTTGGCAAGACGTTCCTGCAGCTTCTCGCGGTCGTAGTCGGACGTGGTTTCCTCGATCTGGGCCTTGATCTGAGCCACGCGGCCCTGGATTTCGCCCTTCTTGCCTGCGCCGTCGACGATGGTCGTGTTTTCCTTCGAGATGGAAACACGCTTGGCGGTGCCGAGCATGTCGAGGGTCACATTCTCGAGCTTGATGCCGACGTCTTCGGAGATGACCTGGCCACCGGTCAGGATGGCGATGTCCTCAAGCATGGCCTTGCGGCGGTCGCCGAAGCCCGGAGCCTTGACGGCAGCGATCTTCAGGCCGCCGCGCAGCTTGTTGACGACGAGCGTGGCGAGCGCCTCGCCTTCGACGTCTTCGGCAATGATGAGCAGGGGCTTGGAGGACTGAACGATGGATTCCAGAACCGGAAGCATGGCCTGCAGGTTCGAAAGTTTCTTTTCGTGCAGCAGGATGTAGCAGTCTTCCAGATCGGCAATCATCTTTTCGGGATTGGTCACGAAGTAGGGCGACAGGTAGCCGCGGTCGAACTGCATGCCTTCGACCACTTCCAGTTCGGATTCTGCGGTCTTGGCTTCTTCGACGGTGATAACGCCTTCATTGCCGACCTTCTGCATGGCTTCGGCAATGTCCTCACCGATAACGGCTTCGCCGTTGGCGGAGATGGTGCCGACCTGTGCGACTTCTTCGGAGGTCTTGATCGGCTTTGCCTTCTTGATGAGATTTGCAACGACTTCGTTGACGGCAAGATCGATACCGCGCTTCAGATCCATCGGGTTCATGCCGGCGGCAACGGCCTTGGCGCCTTCGCGAACGATGGACTGGGCAAGAACGGTTGCTGTCGTGGTGCCGTCGCCGGCTTCGTCATTGGTCTTCGAAGCGACTTCGCGGACCATCTGCGCGCCCATGTTCTCGAACTTGTCTTCCAGTTCGATTTCCTTGGCGACGGTGACGCCGTCCTTGGTGATGCGCGGCGCGCCGAATGACTTGTCGATAACGACGTTGCGGCCTTTCGGGCCGAGTGTCACCTTCACGGCATCGGCCAGGACGTCAACACCACGGAGCATCTTCTCACGTGCGTCGCGGCTGAATTTGACTTCTTTTGCGGACATATTTCCTCACTTCTGGGCAGAACGCCCGAATTCAGTACTGTGATGGTTTGGGGATGGTCGGTTAGCCGATAACGCCCATAATGTCGGATTCCTTCATGATGAGAAGGTCTTCGCCATTGAGCTTGACTTCGGTGCCGGACCACTTGCCGAACAGGATGCGGTCGCCGGCCTTGACGTCCATGGCGATAACCGCGCCGTTATCGTCGCGGGCACCGGAGCCGACGGCGACGACTTCGCCTTCGGACGGCTTTTCCTTGGCCGTGTCGGGAATGATGATACCGCCGGCTGTCTTTTCTTCAGACTCCACGCGGCGCACAACAACGCGGTCGTGCAAAGGACGGAAATTCAATTTTGCCATTGTCTATACCCTCGATCAAATGACACGACCGGACGGTATGTCCGGTCAACGCTATGCTAGCACTCGCCACTATCGAGTGCTAATCGAGGCAGGACATAAATACGGACCTTGGCTGAGTCAAGGAAAATTGCCCAAAATTCGACCCGGAAAGAAACCTCCGCCCGGGGCGCGTCGCTTCCGGTGTTGAAATAGGAAGCCCGAGGCATCGATGCAAGTTCCGTCATTCGCGCCGAATGGGGCTTGTTTTCTTGCCGCCGATGGTCAATGTCTGCGCACAACATCAAGCCTGACATCTGGAATTCCATGCCGGACAGATTAGACCGCCTCGCTCAACTCAACGCCGATTACGACGCCGTCCTGTGTGACGTGTGGGGCGTATTGCACAACGGCGTGGAAACACGGCCCTTCGCCGGAGAGGCGCTCGCCGCGTTTCGCCGGCAGGGCGGCACCGTCGTGCTCATCACAAACTCGCCGCGCCGCCGTCAAACCGTTATCGAGCAGCTCGATCACATCGGCGTGGACCCGGACGCATTCGACCGGATCGTCACCTCCGGCGACGTGACCCGGGCACTTATCGAATCGGCTTCGGAAAAGATCTACTTCATCGGTCCCGACCGGGATTTGCCGCTGCTTGACGGCCTCGGTGTCGAGATATCGGGTCTCGACGAGGCGGGGGCCGTGGTCTGCACGGGCCTTTACGACGATGAAAACGAGACACCGGAAGAATACCGGTCGGTCCTTGCCGATTTCAGGCGCAAGGACCTGCCGTTCATCTGCGCCAATCCGGATCTCATTGTCGAACGCGGCTCGCGGCTCATTCCCTGCGCCGGATCGGTCGCCGCGCTCTATGAGGAAATGGGCGGGCGCACGCTGGTCTCCGGAAAACCGCATGCGCCGATCTATGAAGCCGCCATGAACGCCGCCCGCGACCTCCGCGGGGAGGTCGAAAAGAGCCGTGTTCTGGCCATTGGCGACGGCATGCCCACGGATGTGAAAGGCGCGCGGGATTTCGGGCTCGACCTGCTTTACGTCTCCGATGGCATTCATGCGCGTGACTACACCCGCAATGGCGTGGTCGATGAGGCGGAACTGCAGGATTTCCTGGGCCGGAACAATGCACGGCCGGTTCGCTGGATGCAGCGCCTGAGATAGCGATGGTGGCGGCATGGACCCGATAAGGCGCATCACCTCGCTTGACGACTTTCCGGGCGACCTGCGCGGCTGCGTGGTGGCGATCGGGAATTTCGATGGTGTCCACCGCGGCCATCAGGCGGTTCTGCAGGTCGCGCTCAACGAAGCGCAAAGGCGCTCGGTCCCGGCTGTCATGCTGACGTTCGAACCGCATCCACGCACCTTCTTCAAGCCCGCGGCGCCGGTTTTCCGGCTGACGCCCGCGCCGCTCAAGGCCCGTCTTGCCGGCATTATGGGCTTTGCCTGCGTCGTTGAACTCCCCTTTACCCATGAATTTGCGCAGACGACCGCCGAGAGTTTTGTCGGCGACATGCTGGTGCGTGCGCTCGGCATTTGTCATGTGGTGACCGGCTTCAACTTCCATTTCGGCAAGGCAAGGCAGGGCAGCCCGCAATATCTTGTCGATGCGGCGGCACGCCACGGTTTCGGCGTCACCGTGGTCGAACCGTTCGAGGATGAAAACACGCAGCTTGTCTCGTCAAGCCGCATCCGCGCCTGTCTGGCGGCCGGCGACATAGCGCAGGCGGCCGGCCTGCTCGGCTATCGCTATACGGTCGAATCGCGTGTCCTGAAGGGCAAGCAGCTTGGGCGTACGCTCGGATTTCCGACGGCCAATATGGCTCTGCCCCAGGAAGCCGATCTTTGCACCGGCGTCTACGCCGTCCGGCTCGGCCGGGCCGACGGTTCGGTTCAAGACGCCGTCGCCAGTTTCGGCTACCGCCCCACCGTCGATGAGGACGGCGTACCGCTCCTGGAGAGTTTCCTGCTTGATTTCGACGGTGATCTCTACGATGAAATCTGTTCCGTCAGCTTCTTCGCTCATATAAGGGACGAAGAAAAATTCGACGGTCTCGATCCGTTGATCGAGCAGATGACGCGCGACAGTGAAGCGGCAAGGGCGGTGTTGCGGGACGCCATGGCTTACGGGCCGATCGATCGCGCGATCGCATTCGGATGACGGCTGATGGATGCCCGGCAGACAGCAGTGATTACCGGCGCGACGGGCGGAATCGGCCTGGCGCTGGCGCACCGGTTGCAGCCTGATTTCCGCCTGTTCCTGACGGGACGTAAGGATGCCGATTCCTGCCGCGCGCTTCTGCCGCCGGATGCAGCCTATATCCGATCCGACTTATCGCAGCCCGCCACGGCCGCCGGCGCCATCGCGGAGGCGCTCGGGGAGGCCGGTGTAAAGGCCGTGTCCCGTCTGGTGCTGAACGCCGGAACAGGCGTTTACGCGTCCGTATCTGAAGAAGATGGCGCAGCGATACGCACCACGCTCGACGTCAATCTGGCGGCGCCGGTTCATGTGATCCATCGTCTCGCGCCGCTGCTTCAGGCGGGCAACGGCAAGCTTGTCCTCATCGGCTCGGTCGCTCATCGCGGCTCGGCGAACATGCCCTCCTACGCCGCCTCGAAGGCCGGTCTTGCCGGGCTTGCGCGATCGCTGCGGTCCGAATGGCGGGGCCGCATCGCGGTGCAGATCATCCATCCCGGCCCGACCCGGACCCCGATGCATGAAAAGGCGGGCTACAACCCCGGCCGGCTGGAGCGTCTCTTCTTTTCCGCCGAAGCGATGGCCGACGAGATCGTCCGCGCGATGGAGGCGGACAGGCCGAGCGCGACCGTCATGCTGGCAGCTAGGCTGCGCCGACTGCTGACGGGAAGGGCGGCATGAAGGCGCTCGTCACCGGCGCCGCGGCCGGTCTCGGCCTTGCCCTGACGCAAACGCTGCTGTCGCGCGGCGGCGAGGTCGTGGCCGTCGACCGGACCGCGATGGAGCAGGCCAGGGGTCTCAAACCCCGCGTCTGCGATCTGGCGGACCGCGTTTCGGTTGACCGGCTTTTGCCGCAGATCGGTGAAGACGGTCCTTTCGATCTCGTCGTTCACAATGCCGGCATCAGCGCCACCGGCCGTTTCGAGGAGATCCCGGCCGATGCCTATGACCGGCTTCTGGCCGTCAATCTCGAAGCGCCGATGGTGATGACGGCGTCGATGCTGGAGAGCGGCGCTTTTGCCGCCGGATCGCGTCTTGTCTTCATTTCATCGCTGTCTCACGCAACCGGTTATCCGGGCGGTTCGGTCTACGCCGCCTCCAAGGATGCCCTGGCCATCTATGCCCGCGGCATCAGGAAAGACCTTAAGAAGCGCGGCGTTCACGTCATGACCGTGTTTCCCGGCCCGCTGCGCACGACCCATGCGGAACGCCACGCTCCGCCCGGCGCGGACGGCGAACGCCGGATGGAGCCCGCAACGCTCGCGCGATCGATATTGAAGAGCGCGGACCGCCGCCGCCGCGTGCTTTATCCCGGTCTGCCCGCGAAGGCGGGCCTTTTTGCCGGGACGCTGATGCCCCGGCTGACCACGCGAATGATGCGGCGCATCATCTTCGAAAAGCTCGATCGCACGGTCTACTGAGAAAATCCTTTATTCCAGCTGCCGGCATTGATAGAAGCAAGCCACTATGCTGGCCAAATTCGGTTTCGGAACTGCAATTCGAATTATCGGCCCGGCTTCCTGACTGCCGCATGTGGCGGCCGGTGGGAAGTCCGGGGCTGTTGCTTGCCGCATGCCGCAGCACTCCCAGATGAACTGAAATGACGTCCGTTCCACCCCTTTTGTCCGGGGTCCGACGACACAACAAAGCATGATTGAACGATGACCGAGACGACCGAGAAAATAGACTATTCCAAGACGCTGAACCTGCCGAATACGGAATTTCCGATGCGCGCCGGCCTGCCCAAGAAAGAGCCCGAAATCGTGGCGAGATGGCAGGATATGAACCTTTACAAGCTGATGCGCGAGGAAAGCGGCGGCCGGCCGAAATTCGTTCTGCACGACGGCCCGCCCTATGCGAACGGCAATATCCATATCGGGCATGCGCTCAACAAGATCCTCAAGGACGTCATCACGCGCTCCTTCCAGATGCGCGGCTATGACAGCAATTACGTGCCTGGCTGGGACTGTCACGGTCTTCCCATCGAATGGAAGATCGAGGAACAGTACCGCTCCAGGGGCAGGAACAAGGACGAGGTTCCGGTCAACGAGTTCCGCCGGGAGTGCCGGGAGTTCGCGGCCCACTGGATCGATGTGCAGACCGAGGAATTCAAGCGCCTCGGGATCGAGGGCGATTTCGACAAGCCCTATACGACCATGAATTTCCACGCCGAGGCGCGCATCGCCGGCGAATTGATGAAGATCGCCGCCCTCGGTCAGCTCTACCGCGGCTCGAAACCGGTCATGTGGTCGGTTGTCGAGCGCACGGCGCTGGCCGAAGCGGAGGTCGAATATCACGACTATGAGAGCGATACGATCTGGGTGAAGTTTCCGATTGTTGCCGGCCCCGATGCGTTGATTGGCGCGTCCGTTGTTATCTGGACAACGACTCCCTGGACGATCCCCGGCAACCGCGCGATCTCGTACTCGTCCCGCATTGCCTACGGGCTTTACGAAGTGACGGCCGCAGAAAACGATTTTGGCCCGCAGGCCGGTGAAAGGGTAATCTTCGCCGACAGCCTGGCGCAGGAATCCGCCGACAAGGCCAAGGTGACCATGGAGCGCCTTTGCAATGTCTCCGCGCAGGACTTCGAGGCGATGCATTGCGGCCACCCGCTGGTGGCAATGGGCTATGAGTTTGATGTTCCGCTGCTTGACGGCGAGCATGTGACCGACGACGCCGGCACCGGATTTGTTCACACCGCGCCGGGCCACGGCCGCGAGGACTTTGACGCGTGGATGGACAATGCCCGCGACCTCGAGGCCCGCGGCATCGACATCTCGATCCCGTTTACGGTCGGCGACGACGGCTTCTTTACCGATCACGCGCCGGGTTTCGGACCGGCAAGTGCCGACGGCGCGGCCCGCGTGCTTGACGACAAGGGCAAGAAAGGTGACGCCAACAAGCGTGTGATTGCCGCCTTGATCGAGGCCGACCGCCTCTTCACACGCGGGCGCCTGAAACACACATATCCGCACTCCTGGCGCTCGAAAAAGCCGATCATCTTCCGTAACACGCCGCAATGGTTCGTCCATATGGACAGGCCGTTCGACGACGGCACCACGCTGCGTACGAGGGCGCTCGATGCGATCGACGCGACGCGTTTTGTGCCTACCGCCGGCCAGACCCGCCTGCGCACCATGATCGAGACCCGTCCGGACTGGGTCCTGTCGCGCCAGCGCGCCTGGGGCGTGCCGATTGCCGTTTTTGCCGATGCGGATGGCGAAATCCTCATCGACGAGACCGTGAATGCGCGCATCGTCGATGCCTTCGAGAAGGAGGGCGCCGACGCCTGGTTCGCCGAGGGTGCCAAGGAACGCTTCCTTGAGGGACGAAACGATCAGGACCGCTGGGAACAGGTCGGCGATATTCTCGATGTCTGGTTCGATTCCGGCAGCACGCACACCTTCACCCTGGAAGACCGGGACGACCTCAAATGGCCGGCCGATGTCTATCTGGAAGGATCGGACCAGCATCGCGGCTGGTTCCACTCTTCCCTGCTCGAGAGCTGCGCGACGCGCGGCAGGGCGCCCTACGACACCGTGATCACCCATGGTTTCACCATGGATGAGAAGGGCGAGAAAATGTCGAAATCCAAGGGCAATACCGTCACGCCGCAGGACGTGATGGCCCAGTCCGGCGCCGACATTTTGCGGCTGTGGGCGATGACCACGGACTACTGGGAGGATCAGCGCCTCGGCAAGACCAATATCCAGACCAATATCGACGCCTACCGCAAACTCAGAAACACCATCCGCTGGATGCTCGGCACGCTGTCGCACGATGAAGGCGAAACGGTCGATTACGACGCCATGCCGGAACTGGAACGGCTGATGCTGCACCGGCTTGTCGAACTCGACGATCTGGTGCGCAAGGGCTATGACGACTTCGATTTCAAGCGCATCACCCGGGCGCTGATCGATTTCTCCAATGTCGAACTGTCGGCGTTCTATTTCGATATCCGCAAGGACGCCCTTTATTGCGACGCGCCGTCCAGCGTGCGCCGCAAGGCGGCCCTGCAGGTGGTGCGGACGATCTTCGACAGCCTGTCGTGCTGGCTGGCGCCGATGCTGCCCTTCACCATGGAGGAAGCCTGGCTGCAGCGTCATCCGCAGGCGCGGTCGATCCATCTGGAGCAGTTCCCCGACATTTCCGGGGACTGGCGCGACGATGCGCTCAGCGCCAAGTGGAAGAAGATCAGAACGGTCAGGCGCGTGGTGACCGGGGCGCTGGAGATCGAGCGCCGCGAAAAGCGCATCGGTTCGTCGCTGGAGGCGGCCCCGGTCGTTCACATCACGGATGGCGATTTGCGGGTTGCGCTCGACGGGCGGGATTTTGCCGAAATCTGTATCACCTCGGACATCGCGCTTTCCGCCTCCGAAGGGCCGCGGGACGCGTTCCGGCTCGATGATGTTGCCGGTGTCAGCGTCGTTCCGGCGCTCGCCAAGGGCCGCAAATGCGCGCGATCCTGGCGCATGACGGACGATGTCGGCTCCGACCCTGAATTTCCCGATGTGTCGGCCCGCGACGCCGAGGCGCTGCACGAGTTGAAGCAGTTGGGCCGCCTGTGACACACGGTGAATTGCTGAATCGGGCCAATTGGTTTAAAAGGATTGTCAAGAAATGGCCCGATTTGGCCTGCATGGCAAATCCGGGATTTAACGGGACTTACCGCATGACGAGAGCAGTTGGGTATCGCACAGGATGCGCCGTGGTCGGCGTGCTCGCCGCATCGGTTATCCTCTCAGGCTGCGTAAGCAGCCCCACCTATGGCACGCACAAGACCGCAAATGCGCAGTTGGTGGACGATCTTTCCAATCTCGTGTCGATTGTTCCGCCGAAGAGGCAGAGCGAAGTCGCCTACGCGCCGCGTCCGTCGATCGTCAAGCCGCCGGACGGCGCCACCACCCTGCCGCCGCCGCAGACAAGTCTTGCGTCCAAAGACAATCCGCAATGGCCCGAATCGCCCGAGGAAACGCGCCAGCGTCTGCGCGACGAGGCTGAGGCAAATGCGCGCGGCAACTATCGCTCGCCGCTCGCCAATGGCGGTGACGTCGTCACGCCCGAGCAGCGCGAACAGTTCCGTCAGGCCAAGGCGCTCCAGAAGGGCAATTACGAGGGGCGCCGGTTCCTGAGCGATCCGCCGGTTGCCTATCGCGTGCCGTCCGAGACCGCCCCGACCGATGATCTCGGCGAGCCCGAGTTCAAGAAGGAGCGCCGCCGCAAGAAGGCAGCGCAGAAGGAACAGGGCTGGAAGATCGGAAACCTCTGGCCGTTCTGATCGGCTGTGTTGAATTTCGTGTCTGATCGCCCGGCCATGGCCGGGCGATTGCCATTCAGGGCCGCTTTTGCCTGAAAAACCCGACAAGCAGTTCGGACGCTTCTTTCTCCGCAATGCCGGAATAGACCTCGGGAACGTGATGACACGTCGTCTGATCGAAAAACCTGACACCGTTGACGACGCCGCCGCCCTTGACGTCTTCCGTTCCGAAATAGAGCCGGCGGATACGGGCGAAGGAGATGGCAGCCGCACACATGGTGCACGGCTCAAGCGTGACATAGAGATCGCAGCCCATGAGCCGTTCCTGCCCAAGCGCGGCACTGGCGGACCGGATGGCCTCCATCTCGGCATGCGCCGTGACATCGTTGCGCTCGCGCGTGCGATTGCCGGCCCGGGCGAGAATCGTCCCGTTGCTGACGACGACGGCTCCGACCGGTACTTCACCGCGTTCAGACGCGGCACGCGCTTCTTCAAGCGCTATGTCCATCGGGCTGTTGTTCATGTGACCGGCGGGCCTCCTTTGCTATTAACCCCGGCCCTGCAACCTGTTATGGCTGACCGGGCCGGGCGCTTCCGGTTTGAAGCGCCGGCAGCAAGCCAGAGAAAGGCAAACACCATATGAAGACGGGTGGCAAGCCCCGCCGCAGGGATGCCGGATCGCGCGCGCGGGCCGGTGGCACAGACCGCGGAGAGGCACAGACCCCGGCGCCCGGCGGTCACAGCGAGCCGGGACGAAAGCCGGAGCGCATCGCCAAACTGCTGGCACGGGCCGGCGTGGCGTCCCGGCGTGAGGCCGAGCGAATGATTGTCGAGGGCCGTGTCAGGCTCAATGGCGAGGTTCTGGCGTCTCCCGCGGTGAACGTCACGGCGGACGACCATGTCGAGGTTGACGGCGAGCCGATCCGCGGCATCGAGCGCACACGTCTGTGGCTCTACCACAAGCCCGCCGGCCTGGTGACGACCCACAAGGATCCCGAAGGCCGTCCGACGGTCTTCGAGAACCTGCCTTTCGATCAGCAGCACGTGGTCTCGATCGGGCGGCTGGACATCAACACCGAAGGCCTCTTGCTCCTGACCAATGATGGCGGACTGGCCCGTGAACTGGAATTGCCGGCCACCGGCTGGCTGCGCCGATATCGGGTCCGCGCCCACGGCGCGATCGATCAGGCCGCGCTCGACCGGCTTCAGGACGGCATGGCCGTCGACGGTGTTCTTTACGGCGCGATCGAAGCGACGCTCGACCGCACGCAGGGCTCGAACGTGTGGATCACCATGGGCTTGCGCGAAGGCAAGAACAGGGAAATCAAGAACGTGCTCGGCGTGCTGGGCCTTGAGGT
>NZ_CFHWAF010000141.1:0-11650 GCF_984452065.1 Hoeflea sp.
CTGATATACCATGTCACCGCTTGTTCAAGACAAGGCCGTTCAGGCAGATCTGGCAGGAAACGCCGAGCAGGCCGCGCAGCTTCTGGCCGCGATGGCCAATCCGAAACGCCTGCTCATTCTGTGCAATCTGGTCGGCGGCGAGATGGCCGTCGGAGCGCTGGCGACAACGGTTGACCTGAGCCAGTCGGCGCTGTCGCAACATCTGGCGAAACTGCGGGCGCTCAAACTCGTCAAGACGAGGCGCGACGCGCAGACCATCTACTATTCCCTTGCTTCCCATGAGGTCCAGGCGGTTCTGGAGACGCTTTACGGCCTTTACTGCGAAACGCCGCCGGAAGACTGACCGTCCCGCAACAATGAGCGCGACCGCCAGAAAAATCATTGTCGTCGGCGCCGGTATCATCGGCGCATCGATCGCCTGTCATCTTGCAAGGCGCGGCGCGGCCGTCACCGTCATTGACCGCGGAAATCCGGCCGGTGAAGCAACAAGCCGCTCTTTCTCCTGGCTGAACGCATCAAGCACCCGCGACAAAGCCTATATCCGCCTGCGGCGGCACGCGCTTGACGAATACAGACGGCTGCAAAGTGAGATGTCCGGCGCATTGCCGCTCAAATGGAACGGTACACTTATCTGGCGGGGCGATGCGGCAAGCGTTGAAGAGCGTGTCCGTGAGCAGGTCGATGCCGGTCTCGATATCAGGCCCGTCGATGCGGACGGGATTGCCCGTCTTGAACCGAAACTCCGAGCGATACCAGAACTGGCCGCATTCGCACCCGGAGAGGGAGCCATGGAACCCGTTGAGGCAACCCGGCTCCTGCTGAAATACGCAAGCGAAGAAGGCGCGCGGATACGCCTGCCGGCCAAGGTCGAAGCATTGACCGAAACAGACGGCCGCGTCGCCGGCGTGCGGCTGGACGGCGAAACCCTTCATGCCGATTGTGTCGTCATCGCCGCCGGGACGGGCACTGCAGAGCTGTGCGCCCCGTTTGGCGTTTCGGTTCCGGTCGAGGCCTCACCGGCGGTTCTTGCACATTTTTCGGCTCCCGAAGCCCTTATCAACAGCGTGATCGTCAGTCCGCAGTTTGAAATCCGGCAGGTTTCGGAAAACCGGATTGCCGCGGCAGCTGCCTATATCGACAACTCCAGTGAAAACGGCCCCCTTGCCGTGGCGGACGATATCCTTCGCAACATCAGGGAAAGCATCGCCGGTTCAGACGCAGTGGAATTCCAGGGCGTGGATGTCGGCTGGCAGCCAATCCCGAAAGACGGGTTGCCGATCATCGGTTTCGCCCAGCAGGTCGACGGGCTCTACCTGTCGGTGATGCATTCGGGCATGACGCTTGCCGCCGCGGTGGGAAATTTCGCGGCGCGCGAGATTCTCGACGGCGATGAAGACCCCCTGCTCGGCATCTGCCGGCCGTCCCGCTTCGCCTGACGCGATACAGCGCAATTTCGCTTGACTTCACTGCGCCGATGAATTCACGGTCCGCGCCACCCCGCATGACCGATAAGAAGAAGGATCGACAATGAAACACAAGGTCATCATCGATACGGATCCCGGCATCGACGACGCGATGGCAATCGCCTATGCCATTGCCCATCCCGACATCGACCTCATCGCGCTGACGACGATCTTCGGCAACGTCTCGGTGGCTGAAGCCACGGACAATGCCCTGGCCCTGCTCGACAGCTTCGGCCATCAATGCGACGTCGCGCAGGGCGAGACCCGCCCGCTCGTCATGGAACCGCGACCGCACAGCTATTTTGTCCACGGCCGCAACGGGCTCGGCAATATCGAGATCCCGAAATCCGCAAATGCCGCTGTTTCGCAGACGGCGGCCGAATATCTGGTGAAAAAGACGCTGGAAAGGCCCGATGAAATCGATATCTGCGCCATCGGGCCGCTGACCAATCTGGCAAAGGCCCTCGACCTCGATCCGGCCATCGCAACGCGGGTCAGATCCGTATCGGTCATGGGCGGTGCCGTTTACATTCCCGGAAATGTCTCGCCCGTCGCCGAGGCCAATATCTGGAATGACCCGCATGCCGCCGAAAAGGTGTTCGCAGCCTCCTGGCCGGTCGTTCTGTCGCCGCTGGACGCGACGACGAAAGTGGTGCTCTCGCCGCATTTCTTCGCCGATCTCGAGGACGCCAATCCGAAGGTCGGCAGGCTGCTCTCGGATATGGCCCGCTTCTACGCACGTTTTTACCGCAGCCATTCCGGTCTCAACGGCTGCATTCCCCATGATGTGATGGCCCTTGCCTACCTCACCGTTCCGGGCGTCTACATGCAAAAACGCGGCGCGCTTGCCGCCGCCACCGACGGGCCGGGCATCGGCCAGACCATTTTCAATCCGGCCGGCAAGCCGACGGTCGATCCGGACTGGCGGGAACGCCCGCAGCACACGGCGCTGCTTGATATCGATGTCCGCTTCTTCGCCGCCCACTATTTCGACACGATCGCCGGCAGGCAGGCCGAAATCGGAGACTGATCAATAGCCGGTCAGGCCCCCGTCCACATGGATGGTCTGGCCGGTCATGAACGTGTTTTTCGGCGAAGAGGCAAAAACAAACGCCTCCACGACCTCGTCCACCTCCGCCAGCCGGCCCATCGGGATCCCGCGCACCATCTGCTCTTCGGTCACCACCCGGCCGCGCACTTCGACGCCGAGCATATCCGTCGCCATCGGCGTTCGCGCAAAGGACGGACAGACCGCGTTGATCCGCACGCCGAGCCGCGCATATTCCTGTGCCGTCGAGCGTGTCAGACCGACGACACCGTGTTTGGCCGCCGCATAGACGGCAAGGCCCGACGCTCCCGTGACGCCGGCAACGGAGGCGACATTGACGATCGCACCGCCCGTCCCGTCGCTGCGGTACTGGCGCTCCATGATCGGAAGCTGATGCTTGAGCGCGAAGAACATGCCGAGAAGATCGACATCGAAGATACGGCGGGCCTCCTGCGACGATGTCTTCGGAAGCTTCCCGAAAGCGTCCTGGGCGATGCCGGCATTGTTGAGCACAACATCGAGCCGCCCGAACCGCTCGACCGCAAGCGCCGCGAGGGCCTCCGACAGGCTTTCCTCGGCCACATCGCCGGCCAGCGTCGCGACTTCGGAGCCGGACGCATCCGACACCTCGTCGGCAATCGCCTGAAGCCGCGTTTCATCGTAATCGGACAAGACCAGCCGCGCGCCCTGCGAGGCGTAGCGCCGCGCCGCCGCGCTGCCAAAGCCCCCGGAAGCGCCGGTGATGAGAACCGTCGCCCCATCGAACAGACCCGCCATCTCAACCCTCCTTACTGGTCAGTTGCATCGCCATCGCCGCCATAACAGGCACAGCGACACCCATTTCCCTGGCCCGCTTCGGATTGGACGCATTGCCGTCAAGCGCGCGTTTCAAAACGCCCTGAAGAATCGCCGCCAGCCGGAAGAACGAAAACGCCAGATAGAAGGACCAGTGTTCGATCCGGTCGATGTTTCTGCGCCGGCAATAGGCCGCGACATAGTCCTCTTCGCTTGGAAGTCCGAGGGCCTGCCGGTCAAGACCGCCGAGCCCGCGAAAACCGCTGTTGTGCGGCAAGCGCCACTGCATGCACTGATAGGCGAGATCGGCAAGCGGATGACCGAGCGTCGACAGTTCCCAGTCAAGCACGGCGAGGATCTCGGGCCTGTCCTGCGCGAAGATCATATTGTCGATGCGGTAGTCTCCATGCACCAGCGAGACCTGTCCGTCATCGGCCGGCAGATGTTGCTCCAGCCACTGGATCAATGCGTCCATATCCGCAATGGTCTGGGTTTCGCTGGCCCGGTACTGCTTCGTCCAGCGGCTGAGCTGGCGTTCGAAATAGCTTCCGGGTTTGCCGAAATCCGCAAGCCCGACGGCAGACGGATCGACACCGTGCAGCGCCGCCAGCGCGGCGTTCATCGCATCGTAAATCGGGCCGCGTTCGCTCTTGTCGCATTCCGGCAGATCGGGTTGCCAGAAGATGCGCCCCTTTAGATAGCTCATCACGAAAAACATGCGGCCGATGGAGGAGTCTTCCTGCGAAAGATAGAGCATCCGCGGAACCGGCACGCCGCTGCCGCTGAGCGCCCGCATCGCCCGGAACTCCCGGTCGACCTGATGCGCCGATTTCAGCAACTCGCCCGGCGGCTTGGCGCGCAGCACATACTGGCCGCTGTCCGCAGTCAGCAAATAGGTCGGGTTCGACTGGCCGGTGTCGAACTTAGAGACCTTGCGCAGCCCCTTGAAGCCTTCAATGCCGGCTTCAAGCTCGGCGCCGAGAGGCCGGGTCTCAAGATCATTGGGATTGCTCATGGCGGCTTCACCTCCCGCTTACTGGGAAAGGGGACGATCTCAGGACCGGCGGAACGCCCCGAGGCACCGGGCTATTCCAGCGCGTGCGCGAAAAGGCCCATCGAACTGTAGACGGAAAGACCGCCGTCCAGCGGCAAAATGGCGCCCGACACATAGGACCCGCCCCTGCTGCATAGGTAAAGCGTTGCCGCGGCGATGTCGTCCGGGCTTCCGATGCGCCCGAGCGGCACGCCCTGCCCGACCTTTTTCGCCATCTCGTCGCTGCCGGTCGCGAACGCCGTCATCTTGCTCTGGAACGGTCCCGGCGCAAAGGCATTGACGGTGATACGGCGTTTGGCAAATTCATTGGCGAGGATTTTCGTCAGATGATGCACCGCCGCCTTCGAGGCGGAGTAGGAATAGGCGCCCTCGGCAACCGGCTGCGTTCCCATGACGGAACCGAGATTGATGATGCGGGCCGGATCGTCATCCGACGCACCGGCATCGAGAAGCGGCAGAAGTTCCCGCGTCAAGGTAAAAAGCCCGCCGACATTGACGTTCATGACCTTGTGCCAGGCACCATGCGGAAAGGTCTCAAGCGGCTCCCCCCAGGTCACGCCCGCATTGTTGACGAGGATATGGAGCACATCGGTCCGCGCCTTTACCCCGGAAACGAGTGCGGCCACGCCCTCCTCCGTCCCGACATCGCCGGCAAATCCGACCGCCGAGCCCGGGGCATCCATGGCGTTGAGCTCAGCGGCAACGGCCTCGCAGGCCTCACCCTTGCGTGACGCGATCAGGACGTGCGCGCCGCCGCGCACGAGTGCACTGGCCACCATTCTGCCAATGCCCGTCGCGCCGCCCGTCACCAGCGCCGTCTTGCCGGCAACGGAAAAAAGAGCGTCAAGATAGCCCAAAACAACCTCCCCGTTTGCGCTTGTTCTCAGCGCTTTTCGTTATACAACATACTCGGTAGTATGTCTCGCTCGACACCTGATTGTAAAGCCCCGGCCGCAAAGAAACACGGACCAGATGCTGCAAAGGATCAAAGCTTGTCGATCGGCACCTTCAGGAAAACGTCGCCCTGTTCGTCCTTGGGCGGCAGCTTTCCGGCACGCATATTGACCTGCAGGGACGGAATGATGAGTTTCGGCATGGCAAGCGTGTCGTCACGCGCCTCGCGCATCTGGACAAATGTGTCCTCGTCGATGCCGTCCCGCACATGGATATTGTGCGCCCGCTCATCCGCGACGGTCGTCTCCCAGCGGATCTCGCGCCCGTTGGGCCCGTAATCGTGGCACATGAAAAGGCGTGTTTCCGGCGGCAGTTCGAGAACACGGCGCACGGAACGGTAAAGTGTGCGCGCACTGCCGCCCGGGAAGTCGGCACGGGCCGAGCCGCCATCCGGCATGAACAGGGTATCGCCGACAAAGGCACAATTGCCGATCACATGCGTCATGCAGGCCGGCGTATGCCCGGGCGTGTGCATGACAAAGACGTGCATACCGCCGATCCGGTATGTATCGCCATCGGTGAAGAGCTGGTCGAATTGCGATCCGTCGCGCTGGAACTCGGTCCCTTCGTTGAAGATCTTGCCGAACGTGTCCTGAACGACGGTCACCTGCTCGCCGATGCCGATCCTGCCGCCGAGGTGCTTCTGGATATAGGGGGCGCCGGACAGGTGATCGGCATGGATGTGGGTTTCGATCAGCCATTCGAGCGTCCAGCCCTCGCTCCTGATGCGTTCGATAATCGCATCGGCGCCCTCGAAGGTCAGCCGGCCCGCCGCATAATCGAATTCCATCACCGCATCGATGACCGCACATGATGACGATCCGGGATCGCGCACGATGTAGGAGATCGTGTTGGACCCCTCGTCAAAAAAGGCAATCACGTCCGGTTTGGTCGACAGATCTGTTTGGAACGGCAGCGTCATGAACGGTCTTTCCATGTCATGTTGATAGAAACGGCACCTGCTGTGGCCGGCCCGGATGAACCTTCAGCTCCTGATCCAGACCTTGGCATCCTCGATCGCGCTTGTGTCAAAGATATGCAACTGCCCCGGCATCATCGGACCGAAGACCTTGGCGCCGTTGCGAATCCACTCAAAGTCCGAAACGATGGCGATCTTCGAAAAGGCGGCAATATGCCCGAGCCCCAGCCAGGCATCGTCCCACATGGCCGAGGCCGTGGCGCCGTCAAACGCATCGCCGAGAACAACCAGTATCTTGATCTTGTCGTGGGTTTTGAGCTTTTCCTCGACCAGCGGCGTCAGCACATCCTTGTAGTCGCGCGACGAGAGCGTGCCGACGACCTCATAGGCGATGACGTCGGCGGGAAGTCCCTCGATAATCCTGATCGAGCCGGATGGATCATCTTCCGAGGCGGCCCATTCAACCGCCTTGTCGAAGGCATCATGCGGAAAATGCCGCACCTTCGCGCGGACAAAATGATCGACCAGCGACGGCATGATCGAAAGGGCCGTGTTGTCGCTGACCAGCGCCACTTTCGGCAGGACCTTTTCGTGCTCGCGCACCAGCTTCAGATGCGCGAACATGGCGGCCGCATTCTTCCAGTGCGGCAGGGTCTCGGCGTTCAGCACGATGCCCGGCGCCCTGTCCGTGCTGTTGATATAGTCGTTGATATTCTCCGAAAGCCCGTCGAAATCGGCCTCGCTCAGCGTATCGCGCGCCGTCGCGACGATCAGATTGTTTTCCCTGTCGATGGTGGTTTCAAGCATGTTTGCCCTCCTCGATGGTTCGGTCCGCCATGCATTTTCCGCCGCGGGCCCTCAAAATCCGCCCGTTGGCCCCCGGACAATTGCAAGATGCACCAATCCGGTGCCGAGCAATACACGCTAAGGCTAGCAGAAAAACACGGGCAAAACATGATCTATGTTGCGACGGGCCGCGCCATGCACGTCTGAGACCGGTCATACAGGACCCACCCGCTTGCGCATGGCGACCGGGTCTCCAAGTGCCCTACCGGTGCGGCAACCCTGGCCGGCTTGTGTTTGTGCCTGTCAAGACCGTACTGATCGCCCGTGTTTCAGGGATTGAAAATCAGCACGAGATAGACGACGAAAATCACCAGATGGACAGCGCCCTGCAGCATGTTTGTCCGGGTTCCGCCGAAAGTCAGGGCGCTGACGAACATGGTCAGGAGAAGCAGCGTCATGTCGGTGTTGCCGATGCCGAGCTGTATCTCCTTGTCGAAAAAGATGGATATGGCAAGGGCCGCCGGGACCGTAAGGCCGATGGTCGCGAGTGCCGAGCCGAGGCAGATATTGACCGCGCGCTGGAGATAGTTCTGGCGCGCTGCGTGGAAGGCCGCGAGCGCCTCCGGCGCCAGCACCAGCGCGGCGATGATGATACCGCCAAGCGCCACCGGAAGGCTCCATGTGCCGATGCCGAAATCGACGAGGACGGCAAGTTTCTTTGACAAAAGCACTGCCGGAACGAGTGTGAGAACAAGCAGCAGGGCGTGATAGGGAACGGATCCGCCACCCGGCGGCATATCGTGGTGAAACTCTTTTTCGTCTTCCGCGCCCGGCTGCGTGAAAAACGAGCGGTGCCGAACCGTCTGGATTGCAAGGAAGGTCACGTAAAGCACGATCGTGATGAGTGCGAACCACTCGGCCTGGATGCGGCTGAGGCTCGGATCCGGCGTCGAGACGGTAAAATTCGGCAATATCAGCGCCATGGTTGCAAGCGTGACAAGAACCGTCAGGAAGGCGCTGGCGCCACGCAGGTTGAACTCCTGCTCACTGTGCTTGAAACCGCCGACCAGAAGAACGAGGCCGACAACGCCGTTCATCACGATCATCAGCACGGCCATCATCGTATCGCGGGCAAGGGTCGGCAGCGCGTCGCCGCTCAGCATGATCGCCGAGATCAGCGCCACCTCGATCGTAATCACCGCGATGGTCAGAATCAGCGTGCCGTACGGCTCACCGAGCAATTCGGCCAGATGATCGGCATGCCGCACCGCTGAAAAGGACAGCAGCAGCATGGTGGTGAACAGCACCGCAAAAAGCACCGTGAAAACCGGTGCGGTGAAGATCACGCCGAAGAGACCGACAAACGGACCGTAGGCCAGGGCGGTGATGACAAAGCCCAGGATGAGCGCATATTCGGAACGAACAAATCGAAGCATATGAGAGTGAAACGGCCCCTGCTACCGGATGATTCTGCAACAATCTAGCATCGAATCGATGTGAAACAATGCCGGCTTTCAGCCTTAAGGCACATGATTCACAGGGGCTCGGTAGAGCCGCAAGAGAGCCCGGTTCGGGCGGCTGCCCGGCCGTCTTTGGCCCGCAAAGTCAGTAACCGATAGCGCAGCCGTCCTTGCGCGGATCGGACGCGCCGGTCAGGACATTGTTCTGCCAGTCGATGGCAATCGCCTGCGATCCCCCGATCGGGACTGCCGCCGTCTCGATATCGTGTCCCCTCCGCACCAGTTCATCGCGGATATCGGCAGCGACGGAATTTTCCAGTTGGACCTTGCCGCTGAACGGATCGGCCATGAAGCGCGGGGCGTCCATCGCCTCCTGCAGGTCGAGACCGAAATCATGATGGCGCGTCAGGAACTGCATATGCCCCAAGGCCTGGTACTGACCACCCATCACGCCGAAGGGCATCAGCGCTCTTCCGTCTTTCGTTTCCATGGCCGGAATGATCGTGTGAAGCGGCCTCTTGCCCGGCGCGAGGCGGTTCGGATGGCCTTCCTCAAGCGTGAAGCCCTGGCCGCGATTGTGCAGCGTGACGCCCGATGCCGGTGCCGTAATGCCGCTGCCGAAACCGAAAAACAGCGTATTGATGAAACTGCAGGCATTGCGGTCCTCATCGACCACGCTGATATAGACCGTATCGCGGTGACGCGGCACATCGATATTCATCGCCGGCACGGTTGCCCGGGCCGGATCGATCGCGCCGGCAAGCTGGCGCGCGTACCCGCCGGACAGCAGCACGTCCACCGGCATGTCGGAAAAAGCCGGGTCGCCGACAAAATGGTTGCGCGCCGCATAGGCGAGACGGCATGCCTCGAGCTCCAGATGGACACGATCCGCCGTCAGCGGTCCACCCGGATCGATATCGAACTGCTGCATGATGTTCAGCAACAACAGTGCGATGACCCCCTGCCCGTTCGGCGGACACTGGTGGATGGTGCGATCTCGAAACTGGGATTGGATCGGTGTGACATAGTCACCGCCTGCACCGGCAAGATCATCCATCGTGTGGACGCCGCCCATGTCCTGCAGCCGCTCGACAATGTCGCGGGCAATCCAGCCCTTGTAGAAAACGTCGCGGCCTTCCTCCGCAATAGAGCTCAAGGTCCTGGCCAGTTTCGGCAGGCGCAAAACCGATCCCACCGCCGGCGCTTCCCCGTCATGAAGATAGGTTGCGGAACTGACGGGATCGTTGCGGATAAACGCCGCCTGGTTGGCAATGTCGAAGTGAACGCGCGGAGAAACCGGGAAACCGTCCTTGGCGTAGCCGATTGCCGGCGCCAGCACGTCGCCGAGCGTCAGCCGTCCATGATCGGTTTGAAGCCGGACCCAGGCATCGACCGCCCCGGGCACGGTGACGGAAAACGGCGAATATCGTGGTATCTCGCGCATGCCGCGGCCAAGCAGCGCATCGGCGTCCGCAGCCGCGGGCGCGGCGCCCGAACCGTTATGGGCGACGAGTTCATCCGAACCTTCGGGCGCATACATGCAGAAACAATCGCCGCCGATGCCGGTCGAATGCGGTTCGACCACGCATTGGACCGCGCAGGCGGCAATCGCCGCATCCATCGCGTTTCCGCCGCGCCTGAGTATGTCCATGGCTGTCTGCGTTGAAAGGGGATGGGACGTGGCCGCCATGGCCTTCCCTGCAAATACAGGCGAGCGCCCGGGATGCGAAAGGTCTCTCAATGTCTGCCTCTCAGCTTTGAGTGTTGCGTTTTGCAAGGGCGCGCGGGCGCTCGCACAACCCTTTTCCTAACTTCGTCCTGCGGCCGGCTTTGTCAAGCGCACCTGCTTCATCGCACAGATCCACAGCCTCTATGGCGCATGAACACACCGGGCTAACGAAGCTGTGTAGAGCCGTGAATGGCAATCCGCCGAACCGCGCCGTAGTTATGGCTTCCAGACAGCCATACGGGAGAAAGTTCATGTCACTTCGCACAACAGCCCTCGCAATGACTTTTCTCGCCGGCAGCGCCTTTTCGGCTCTGGCGGGCGAACAATATGTAGACAGTTCCGGTTACGCCGTCTCCGGTTACGACGTCGTTGCCTATTTCGATCTCGATCAGGCTCCCGTGGGCACGGGACAGCCTTCAGCCGTGCGCGGCAATGCCGATTACACCGTCGATTACAATGGCGCGAAATGGGCGTTCTCGACAGCTGAGAACCGCGACAAGTTCGCTGCCAATCCTGAAAAATACGCACCGCAATTCGACGGCCACTGCGCCTATGGCATAGCCCAGGGCGGCAAGGTTCCGGCCAACCCGCATCTGTGGCGTATTGTCGACGGCAAGCTCTATCTGAACATCACCAGGAACGTCGTAGGGTTCTGGGAAGAGGACATTCCCGGCAACATCAGCACCGGCACGACAAACTGGTCCCAGCTTGAGGCGAACGCCGCTTCGGATCGTGAGATCCCGCAATATGACGGCGCCATCGGTCCCGTTACCAACTGACCGGATACCCCGTCGGCGCATCCCAAGGCAGGATGCGCCGCGGCACGAAAAGCCCACGGTTTTCCTGAACTGACCCCCGAAGGTCGATATCCAACTTTCGGGGGTCAGTTCAATTGGAAGTGAACCCATCATACGACTACGTGCACAAGCTCTTTGAGAGGCGATCTCAATCAACCCCTCACGGCTCACATTCATGGCCATGTTGGTATTACCTGATGTTAAATGCGGGAATCAAATGTTACTGGAGTTGTGTCAACTATCAGTTGACACATGAAGTGGGTGTCAACATATTGATTACATGATCAAGACGTTCAGACATAAGGAACTGGCTAAGTTCTGGAGTGGTGAGCGATCGAAGATCGGTACAAGGTTCCACAAGAAGCTACGCATACGCCTTAACGTACTGGATGCCGCGACAAGTGCAGAGGACCTGGACCTTCCGGGGTACTACCTCCACCAGCTACAGGGGCACAAGCCGACGCGCTATTCAGTGAGAGTAACCGGCAATTGGCGACTGACATTTGAGTTCCACGGCGGTGATGCACATGTCGTGGATTTTGAGGACTACCACTAGAGCAAGATGAGGTCAGGTTTGATCATTTGATGGCGGAAAATCGGTTCATTCGGCAAGGCGCGTCGCGCAGCGCGATGCAGAGCATCGGG
>NZ_CFHWAF010000142.1:0-11502 GCF_984452065.1 Hoeflea sp.
CGCCGGATCGCGGCTCCTCGTTCATGAGGGCATCCATGACCGTTTCATTGCCCGGCTCAAGGAGCGCATGGATACGTTGCGTGTCGGCCATCCGCTGGACAAGGCGATCGACATGGGCGCCATCATCGAAAAGAGCCAGCTGGAGCGCATCCGCACACTGGTCGGCAAGGGTGTCGAAGAGGGGGCCGAGGCCTATACGCCGGATATCGGAACACCGGAGGAAGGCTTCTTCTATCCTCCGACCCTTCTGACCGGCGTGGAGCCCGCCTCGACCGTTGCCACGGAAGAGATTTTCGGGCCGGTCATGGTGGCGATGTCGTTCCGCACGCCCGATGAGGCGGTCGCGCTTGCCAACAATACCCGCTACGGGCTTGCCGCGAGCGTCTGGAGCGAGAATATCAGTCTTGCGCTCGACATTGCGCCGCAGCTCAAGGCCGGCGTGGTCTGGGTAAACGCGACCAACCTGTTCGATGCCGCCGTCGGTTTCGGCGGTTACCGGGAATCCGGTTATGGCCGCGAAGGCGGTCTTGAGGGCGCCTATGAATATCTGAAGCCGAAGGCCTGGGCTGCGCGCAAACCGCGCAAGCCGGCACCGCCCGTGCCCGTCGTCGAGGCGACCGACAGTTTCGAACCGATGTCCGTCGACCGGACGGCCAAGCTCTATATCGGCGGCAAGCAGGTGCGTCCGGACGGCAATTATTCGCTCACCGTCATCTCTGCGAAGGGCAAGGTGATCGGCGAGATCGGAGAGGGCAACCGCAAGGACATCCGCAATGCGGTCGCGGCGGCCCGCAAGGCCGCCGGCTGGGCAACGGCCTCGACCCATCTGCGGGCTCAAATCCTTTATTATCTGGGTGAGAATCTCGCGGCCCGGACCGACGAGTTCGCCCACCGGCTTTCGGCGATGACAGGCGTGCGCAAGCCGGACGCGCAAAAAGAGGTGGAGACGGCGATCGACCGGTTCTTCACCTATGCGGCCTGGGCCGACAAGTTCGACGGCGCGGTGCACAGCCCGCCTCTGCGCGGCGTGGCGCTCGCCATGAACGAGCCGATCGGCGTTGCCGGCGTGATCTGTCCGGACGAGGCACCGCTCCTGAGCTTTGTCAGCCTTGTGGCACCGTTGATGGCGATGGGCAATCGTGTCGTCGCCGTCCCGAGCGAGCGCTACGGTCTCATCGCCGCCGATTTCTACCAGGTCATGGAAACCTCGGACCTGCCCGGCGGTGTGCTCAACATCGTGACCGGCTACACCAGGGAACTGGCAAAAACGCTCTGTGACCACGACGACGTCGACAGCGTGTGGGCGTTTGGCGACAGGGAGGTTTCCGAAATGGCCGAGGCCCGGTCGGTTGGAAACATGAAGCGCACCTTCGTCGACAACGGACTTGCCACCGACTGGTACGATCCGAAGGTCGCGGAAGGCCGCCATTTCCTGCGCCAGTCCGTTCAGGTCAAGAACATCTGGATTCCCTATGGCGAATAGGGCTGCATGGACGGCCGACGCCGGCGGTCTGCAAACGGTTGAGCGGGCGACGCTTCAGGAGCAGATCTACCGCCAGCTCCGCAACGGGATCATGTCCGGCTTCTTTCAGCCCGGACAGGCGCTCAGCACCCGCTCTGTGGCTGAGGCCGTCGGGGTCTCGGTCATGCCGGTGCGCGATGCGCTGCGGCGGCTCGAGGTCGAAAATGCGCTTGTCGTCGGTCACAACCGGGCACTGGAGGTGCCAAGGCTCGACCTTGAAACCCTGAAGGAGATCAGCGCCACCCGCATTGCGCTCGAAGGGCTTGCCGTGGAACGGGCGGTGCAGGCGGTGAATGCGTCCGATCTGGAAACGCTGCGGGGCCGGTGTGCCGTGATGAGCCGAAGCATTGCCGCCGGCGACGTAGACGGATATCTGCGCGCCAACTGGTCATTTCATGCCCACATCTACAGGCTCGCCTCCGACGGTATCCTGCTTTCGTTCATCGAGAGCCTGTGGCTGCGCATGGGGCCGTATTTTCGCATCACCGCCGGCGACCGCGCGCATCTGGACAACGCAATGCAGACCCATCATGAGATCGTCGACGCGCTCGAAGCCGCCGATGCCGCCGCCGCCCGCGCCGGCATCGTTGCTGACATCGAGGCCGCGACGCACGATCTTGCCCGCTGGCTGAGCCGGCAAGACGAACACCAGGCCACGGCATAAAACCCATGATAACAGCATCGATGAACGGCGGCCGGCAATGGGCAGGCATTCTGCGGACGGCGTGTCTGGTCGGGTTTGGTTTGACGATGCTGGCGCTTGCCGGGTGCATGTCGATCGGAAAGCCGGCGGCCGATGTGTCGGACGTCGCCGTCGACCGCGGGGCCGCCTTGTCCAAAATCAACGCCTATCGGGCGGCAAACGGATTGCCCCGTCTGTCGCTCGACACAAGGCTCGACGCCCTGTCACAGGAGATGGCGCGTCTCATCGCGCGCAAAGACAGCATGAACACGCGTCTTCACAGTGCCCGCGGCCTTTCCGGGCGGCTCGACCGGGGCGGATATCCAAGCTATGCGGGCGCGGAAAATCTCGGTGCCGGCTACCGGACGTTCGACGAAGCCCTTGCCGGCTGGAAGGGGTCCGCCGACCATGACAAGAACCTGCTTAACAGACACGTCACGCGGATGGGTATTGCCCGGGCGCAAAGGCCCGACGGGCGGTACAGGAATTTCTGGGTGTTGATCCTCGCCCGGCCGAGCGAAGACGGGCGGCCGGTTCCTTGAACCGTCAGCGCCCGCGTCGCGATGCCGGCAAGAAACGAAGTGACTTGTGCGGAATGATGCGGTAACGGTGCATCCGAATTGCGGTTCACCGCCGGTTGCGCCGGTTTGCGGCGCCGGCTGCGGATCGTCCGCACCTGCCTTTGTAAACGGGGATCTGATATCCATGAGCAAGGATACTATCCGGGTTCTGCGCGTGGTCGTGGTTCTCGCAATTCTTTTCTATTTTCTGCCGATCCTGGCACTGATCTTCATTGTCTGCGGACTGATCGACATCGGTCGTCACCGCAAGGTCACGAAGGACATTGCGCGGCTCTATTTCACCGGAAACGGTATTCCGACCTGGCTGCTTTCGCCGGTCAATCTGTTTTTCGACCTGATCTCGTTTCGAAACAAATATGTCTACAAGCTCGAGGATTTTCCCGCCGAGGAGCGTCAGGAGATCGAAGGCATTCTAAAGGTCTTCGACGACAAGCGCGACGAGATTATCGGCGGTGTTAAGGAGAAGATGAACGGCAAGAAGCGCGGCATGCTGTTCTACAAATGGTACGACCGCGACACCGATGAGTCCGTGCCCGAATTCAATCACCCGTTCACCTATGTGAAGACCATCGGCATCTCAGCCTTCAGCGAGAAGGAAACGACCAGTCGGCATTTCGGACCGCTGCGGCTGACCGTCCGCGTTCTCTACAATCTGTCCGCCTTCAAGAGCGACAACGTCTTCATCGAGGTGGACGGCAAGACCCATTACTGGCACGACGATCCGCTGTTTATTTTCGACGACACGCTGGAGCACCGTTCGGTCAACAACGAGGACAGGGAACGGTACTGCGTCTTTATCGACGTGCTGCGTCCGTCCAGTTTCACCGGCCTGCAAAATGCCATCATGGGCCTGCTGCAGGCGATATTCGTCAACTTCAACAATATCTTCTACAAGAACTGGTCGATGCTGAAATAGGTGCCGTCCGGGCGGGCAGGAGCCCGGTCGCCAACGCTTTTGTCAATTCACGGCGTCATCGTCGCACGGCCAGCTTGACGGCCGTTCCAGGCCCGCCGGCATGACGGTGCCGGAATCGCCGCAGGCAAGCTCGATCTGTTGCTGGGTCAGGCCGCTCGTATTGCTCAGATCCTGGCCGTCGAAACGGGTCAGGAAGAGATAGGCCGAGCTGAAATTGATCCCGCTGCCGAGTTCGGCGCCGCGGAAATCGGCACGGGCGAGGATGGCGTAGTCGAAATTGACGTCCTTGAGGCTGGCCGCGTCGAAATTCGCCCGGCCGAGTTCCGCCTTGGAAAAGTTGACATTGTTGAGCGTCGAACCGGCAAAGTCGGCCCTCTGCATTTCCGCTTTCTCAAAGCTCGAATTGCTCAGATCGGTCCTGTGAAACTGTGTCCTGAAACCCAGGGCACGATCGAGGTTGGCGCCGACAAGGGTTGCATTGTCCAGATGGGATTTGAGCAGATTGGCCTTGGTGAGATCGGCACCGTTCAGGTTGGTGTCCCGCAGGTCCGTCGAGGTGAAATCGGTCCCCTTGAGGCTCGCTTCCTCAAGGTTTGCCCCCTTCAGGATCAGATTGCGCTTCCGGCAATCGTCCCAGTTGACGCCCTTTCTCGGGCTGTCCGAACAGCCGGCGGCGGCGGGTGTCGAATAGACGGTGAAGACGGCCACGACCGTTGCGGCGAAAATTGAGGAACTGATGGCGGCACGGGCAATAGGCATGTGAATCGCTCCTGAGGGGCATGTCGCACACTATAAATAGGTTGGTGGCAGCATAATGAAAATAGTTTATGCGGCCCGCCGCCGCTTTGGCGGCAGGCCCGTTTGTCACAGCACGAGTATCCGGGAGTTCGTCGGAACCCGGTTGTAAAGGTCAATGGCGTCCTGGTTCATCATGCGCACGCATCCGCTGGAGACCGCCTTGCCGATCGTCCAGTATTCCGGCGAGCCGTGGATGCGGTAGAGCGTGTCGACATTGCCTTCGAAGATGTAAAGCGCCCGGGCGCCCAGCGGGTTATCGAGCCCCGGGGGCATGCCGCCATTTGCGGCGCTCCACCTCTCGAGTTCCGGTTCGCGCTTGATCATCGCCGCCGGCGGCGTCCATTTCGGCCAGACCTGCTTCCAGGCGATCCGGGCACGCCCGGCCCATTCGAAACCGGCCCGTCCGAGGCCGACGCCGTAGCGCATCGCCTGCCGGTTCTCCCGCACCAGATAGAGGTAGAACTGGCTGGTATCGACCACGACGGTGCCGGGCGGCTCAGGTCCGAAATAGTCGACCTGGCGACGGTAGAACCTTGGCGGCACGCGGCGCAGGTCGACAGCCGGAATGGGAAAGCGCTCATCCGGCAGCGGTCCGTACATCAGCGCATAGCTGCGGCTGATCGGCTCGATGTCCTGCGTTTCCTTTTCCGTGACGGCCGTGGTCGTGCATCCGGCGAGCGCGAGGCCGCAAAGGCTCGCGGAACCGGTCAGGAAGCGTCTGCGCGTCGGGTGTGAGGCGTTGCCCATGATCAATCGCCCTCCCGGTTGGAGAGGAACCGGCAGTGTTCCGCCATGGCGATCAGGGACGCAAAGCGCAGCTTCAGCGTCAATTGTGCGGCGTCTCTCGCACGGTTCGCCGCCGCGGGTTTTCGTTTCCGTTTCATTTTTTCGTCTCGTTCGGCCCGACAGGCGCGGGCCAGATCCTTTCAGGAGAATGTCGCCGGCTCCGCACCGGCGGATGCCGCATGGATGTGCCACCGGGTACGGGCGGCAAGGCCTTGCCGTTTTCTCCGGTTTGCTTTCCATGTCCGGCCCGAGGCCCGGACATGCGGGCGCGTCAGGCGATTGGGGGGCGATGCAGCGGTTCGCTCAGAAGGGCAATGGATATCCGCACGTGACCCTGCGCATGGTCCTGCCGGTTCTCAGGCGTCCTCAGAGCAAAGGCCGCGGGCAGCATGGAGAAATCCACCAGGCACGACGCCGCGGCCGGCTTTGCCTTGAATTCATCCGTGCAGCAGTCGCGAGGCGCGGGGATGATCTCCAAGCTCGACGCGGCAGCAACCAGCGTCTCCGCCGTCGCTGCCAGGCGAACCGGACCGTCCGGCGGCGCGGGCGACGTGGCGGCGGCCGTGACGGTGAAAAGCAGCAGAATCAATGTGCACAACCACTTCATCATCGCGGCTTGATACCGCATTGCATGCCGGTTTTCCACTGACGCCGCATCACGCCGTCGTGATCTGCGTGATCGCTCGCCGGCGCCTGCTCCCGCGCTATGCATGGAAGCCCCGGCCGGTTGGATGAACCGGCAGGCCTGTGCTATTTCTTGTCGCACCCGGCCGCATGCCGGTTCAAGGAGGATAGTCGAGGATCCGTGCCCGCCTGGTTGACCCATCTTGAACCGCTTGTCCAGAAATATGGATTGATTGGCCTGTTCTTCGACGTCCTGCTCGAGGCGCTTGGCATGCCATTGCCCGGCGAGACGCTGATCATCGTCGCCTCCGGCCTCGCCGCGCTCGGTCAACTGAGTATTGTCGGCGTTGCGGCCACGGCCTTCTGCGCAGCCGTGATAGGCGACAATATCGGCTATTTGCTGGGCAGGACGCTGGGGCGACGGCTGGTCGTCAGACATGGAAGCCGTTTCGGCATCACCCGGGAACGGCTGGCCGCGGCCGAGGACATCATCCAGAAGCGCGGCCCGATCATCGTTGCCTTTGCGCGGTTCTTCGTTCTTCTAAGGCAATTGAACGGCATTGCCGCCGGCACCGCCGGAATGCACTGGCTGCGCTTTCTGATCGCAAACATGATCGGCGCAGCGCTCTGGGTCGGCCTGTGGACGACGCTCGCCTACCGTTTCGGCAGGGACGCCACCTTTCTGCCGGTCATCTGGCACCACCTGTCGCTGGTCGCCATGGTGGTCGTGCCCGTCTTTTTGGCAGGGTCGGTCATAAGCGCGCTGATCGTGTGGATGAAGGCCCGCTGAGGCGGATCCTCATTTCCTCAGCGTTGTTTCTGCGGGCATCGGCTTCGGTTTGCGATCGCGAACGCGGTTGCCTCATTCTGTCGTCAGGCCTGCTTCCGACAGGCTGTCGAGGCGCGGCATCAGCCGCAGCAGGTCCTGCGTGTAGGCGTTTTTCGGGTCGGAAAACAGCTCATTCGTTTCCTGCAGCTCGACAAGCCTGCCGTTTTTCATCACCGCCACCCGGTCGCACATCTGGCGCACCACCGGCAGGTCGTGGCTGATGAAAAGCATCGTCACGTTCAGATATTGCTGCAGGTCTTTCAGGATGTTGAGGATCTGCGCCTGTATCGACACGTCCAGCGCCGATGTCGGTTCGTCGCAGATCAGCAGTGTAGGCTGCGTGGCAAGAGCGCGGGCGATGCTGATGCGCTGGCGCTGACCGCCGGAAAACTCGTGCGGATATTTGGCGCCCGCCTGCGCGCCGAGGCCGACCCGGTCGAGCAGTTCGTCGACCCTTGCCTTGACCGCCTTGCCGCTCAGGAGATCGAGGTGGCGAATGGGTTCGGCGATGATGTCCGAGACGCGCATGCGCGGATTGAGCGACGAATAGGGGTCCTGGAAGATCATCTGGATCTTGCGCCGATAGGCGTTCAGCACCTTCTGGTTGCTGTGATCGCTGACCGTCTCACCGTCAAAGACGACACTGCCGCCATCGACCTCATAGAGGCCGGCGATCATGCGCGCGATCGTCGACTTGCCCGATCCGGATTCGCCCACCAGCCCGAAGACCTCTCCCGGCCAGACCTCGAAGCTCACATCGTCGACCGCCGTCAGCAGGCTGTTCCGTCCGGAAAAAAGACCGCCCTTCTTGCCGAAGATCTTGGTCAGGTTCCGGACCTGAAGCAGGGGCCGGGAGTGATCGACCTCCGGCTTCGGCCAGTTGCGCCCGAGATCCTCGATATCGAAACGGTTTTCGCGGCCGCCATAGCTGACCTGCGGGAACCGTTTCAGTTTGATGTTGGGTCTGGGAACCACCGCGATCAGCCCCTTGGTGTAGGGATGTTGCGGATTGCCCATGATTTCGTCCGTCGGGCCGCTTTCGACGACCTTGCCGCCATACATGACGGTCACCCGGTCGGTTGTGTCGGCAATCACGCCCATATCGTGGGTGATCAGGATGATGCCCACCTGCCGTTCTCTCGCCAGTTCCTTGATCAGGTCGAGAATCTGCGCCTGGACCGCAACGTCGAGCGCGGTCGTCGGCTCATCGGCGATGATGACTTCGGGCTCGGAGCACAGCGCCAGTGCGATCACCACGCGCTGGCGCATGCCGCCGGAAAACTGGTGCGGATATTGATCGAGCCGCGTCGCCGGATCGGGGATGCCGACCCGGTCGATCAGTTCGAAGGCCCGCTGGTTGGCTTCCTCCCGGCTGACCTTGAGATGGGTCATGATGGTCTCGACCAGCTGCTTGCGTATGGTGATCAGCGGATTGAGCGAGGTCAGCGGATCCTGGAAGATCATGGAGATCTTCCTGCCTCTCAATCCGCGCATCTGCTGCGCGTCGAGGCCGCTGATAAGTTTTTCGTGCAGGCCGATCTGCCCGCCCGATATCCGGCCGGGCGGGTCCAGAAGACCGAGGACGGCGGCGCCGATGGTCGATTTGCCCGCGCCGCTCTCGCCGACCAGGCCATGGATTTCACCGGCTTCCACGGTCAGGTTTGCATGATCGACGGCCGTCAGCGTCGAGCGCCGCGACGGATATTCGACACTGAGTTCCTTGATTGTCAGAAGGGTCATTCGGGCACCGGTTTCGTGGCATGCGGGGTTTTGGCGACACTAGCGCACAACCACACGAAACGACAACACAATATCCCGCGTGCTCCCTCTATTCGTCCATTGCTGGCAATGGAGTGCAGGCTGCGGACAAACTGGAATCTGGTGGAGCCAAGGGGAGTCGAACCCCTGACCTCTTGCATGCCATGCAAGCGCTCTCCCAACTGAGCTATGGCCCCGAACCGGTGCGGCTATCTAAAGCCGCCCGGCGTGGATATCAAGGTCTAAATGACGGGCGGCGTGCAAATAATGTCAGCCCGCGGAAAATCAGGTCTCTTCGTCGTCATCGGAGACGGTGATGATGTCCGAGACATCATTATCCTCGTCATCGTCCGTCTCGAGGAAGGTATCGTCATTGTCGTCGCCGATATCGACGTCGTCATTGTCGTCGCCGATATCGACGTCGTCATCGTCGTCGCCGTCCATATCGGGAATGGTTTCGCCGGTGTCGGATGCCTCGTCGTCGGCTTCCTCGAGCGAGACGATTTCGACCTCCGCGCCTTCCGTCTCCTTCTCGTCGCTCTCAACGACCTCCTCCTTCTCGGCCGCAGGCTCCGGTTCGCCGCCTTCGAAGAAGGTCAGGGGATAGCTCTGACCCGTATAGGGAGAGACGATCGGATCGCGGTTGAGGTCGTAGAATTTGCGCCCCGTTTCAGGACAGACGCGCTTTGTTCCCAGTTCAGGCTTTGGCACTTGTGGGCCCCTTGGTCTTGCTGTCGCCGTATCGGCTGTTCATCTGGCTGTACTCCGCAGCCGGCAGACTGACGTGCCGGACCCCTTACCCATCTTGGTCGCGTCTGTCAAAGCCTATGTGAGCAAAAAGCGCGGGCGCCTCGCACTTGCCGGTCCTTGAGAGGATGACGCTCCATTTTTCCTATGCTAGACGGGACGCGAAGTGCGGACCGGGCGCGCCTCGGCGGCCGGTTCGCGGGCATCATTTGGGATCGGGATAATCATGGCACACGGCGCTGTCCTCAATCCGGCGGTTGCGCGCAAATCCGAAAATCTGACGGGCACCATCCGCATACCGGGCGACAAGTCCATTTCGCACCGTTCCTTCATGCTGGGCGGTCTTGCCAGCGGTCAGACCCGGATCACCGGGCTCCTCGAGGGAGAAGACGTGCTGGCGACGGGCCGCGCCATGCAGGCCATGGGCGCGCATGTCAGGCAGGACGGCGATACATGGGTCATCGACGGTGTCGGCAACGGCCTCCTCCTGGAGCCTGAAGCGCCGCTCGATTTCGGCAATGCCGGCACGGGCGTGCGCCTGACGATGGGACTGGTCGGCACATACGGTTTTGAGGCGACCTTCACGGGGGATGCTTCCCTGTCCTCGCGGCCGATGGGCCGGGTGCTCGATCCGTTGCGGCTGATGGGCGTGCAGGTGACCGCCGCCGAAGGTGACAGGCTTCCGGTGACGCTGCGCGGGCCGGACCTGGCCGTCCCGATCACCTACCGGGTGCCGATGGCCTCGGCGCAGGTCAAATCGGCCGTGCTGCTGGCAGGTTTGAACACGCCCGGAACGACCACGGTCATCGAACCGGTCATGACCCGCGATCATACGGAAAAGATGCTGACCGGTTTCGGCGCCGACCTCAGCGTCGCGACCGACCCCGACGGCGTGCGCACCATTGTCCTGCAGGGCCAGGGCAAGCTCCGCGGCCAGGAGATCGAAGTGCCGGGCGATCCGTCATCGACCGCCTTCCCGCTTGTCGCCGCCCTCATTGTGCCGGGCTCTAAAGTGACCATAGAAAATGTCCTGATGAACCCGACACGGACGGGCCTGGTGACGACACTTCTGGAAATGGGCGCCGATATCGCCATCGAAAATCGCCGGCTGGCGGGTGGCGAGGATGTTGCCGATCTTGTCGTCAGCGCCTCGGAACTGCGCGGCGTCAGCGTGCCGCCCGGGCGCGCGCCGTCGATGATTGACGAATATCCGGCGCTTGCCGTTGCTGCCGCATTCGCCGAAGGCGAGACCGTCATGCAAGGCCTGGAGGAATTGCGGGTCAAGGAATCGGACCGGCTGTCGGCGGTCGCCGAAGGGCTGAGGATCAATGGTGTTGACTGCGACGAAGGCAAGGCCTCATTGCGGGTGCGCGGCGTGCCCGGCGGCAAGGGGCTTGGCGGCGTTTCGCGGGCGGCAATCGTCGAAACCCATCTCGACCACCGCATCGCCATGTCGTTCCTGATCATGGGGCTGGCGGCGCAAAGGCCGGTGCGCGTCGACGACAGCGCCATCATCGCCACAAGCTTCCCGGAATTCATGGACATGATGGCGGGACTTGGCGCCGACATCTCGTCCGAGCGGAAAGCCGCCTGATCATGGGGTTTACCGTTGCGATCGACGGCCCGGCCGCGTCCGGCAAAGGCACGCTCGCCCGCCATATCGCCGCCCGTTACGGCTTTCACCACCTTGATACGGGGCTGACCTACCGGGCCGTCGCCAAGGCGCTGCTCGACATGGGACTGCCGCTCGACGGAGAAGACCGGGCGGCCGAAGTCGCGGCCGGCCTCGATTTCACCGGGCTTGATCGCGCGGTTCTCTCGGCGCACGGGATCGGCGAGGCCGCCTCGAAGGTTGCCGTCATGCCGAAGGTGCGCACCGCGCTCGTCGAGGCGCAGCGGCGCTTTGCCGGCCGTGAGCCGGGCGCGGTCCTGGACGGGCGTGACATCGGAACGGTCGTGTGCCCGCGGGCGCCGGTCAAGCTGTTCGTGACCGCCACGCCGCAGGTGCGCGCGCAGCGCCGCTTTGCCGAAATCAAAAGTGGCGGCGGTGACGCGTCCTATGACGATGTCCTTGCGGATCTGAAGCGCCGCGACGCCCGCGACGCCGAGCGTGCCGACTCGCCGATGCGCCCGGCGGAAGATGCCCACTTGCTTGATACGAGCGAAATGGATATAGAAGCGGCGTTCCGCGCTGCCGAACGGCTTATTGATGCTGCGCGCGGCCAGGGAACGTGAAGACTGATCCGACGCTTTTGATGC
>NZ_CFHWAF010000143.1:0-11042 GCF_984452065.1 Hoeflea sp.
CATGTGGATCTGTTTCTTGTCACCGTGCCCGACACCGATGACGGCCTTCTTCACCGCGTTGGGCGCATATTCGGCAACCGCAAGACCCGCCAGCGCGGGCACCAGCATGGCAATGCCCCGCGCCTGTCCGAGCTTGAGCGTCGCGGTGGCGTCCTTGTTCACGAAGGTCGCCTCCACCGCCGCCTCGTGCGGTTGATGATCGTGCAGAATATTCGACAACCCGTCATGCAACTGACAAAGCCTGCTTGCCAGATCGCACTCGCCGTCGGAGCGAACTGTTCCCGAAGCGATGAAATGGAGGCAATTGCCCACACTGTCGATCATGCCCCAACCGGTCCGGCGCAAACCCGGATCGATCCCGATGATGCGTGTCGTCTGGTTTTGAGCCATGTCCCCGTCCGTCGATTGCCGCTTCCGAGCTATGCCACAGAAAAGCGAACAAAACAAAAACATTTCGTAAATAACAACAAAAAACCCGGATCGGCGACCCGGGTTCCGTCAGCGGCCTGCGCGAACGACCTCACGCTTCGGCAAGCCTTGCCATAACGTCGTCGGAGATTTCGAAATTGGCGTAGACGTTCTGAACGTCGTCATCGTCTTCGAGCGCGTCGATCAGCTTCATGAGCGTGCCGGCCTTCTGCTCGTCGACCTCGGTGCTGGTCTGCGGCTTCCAGATCGGCTTGACCGATTCCGGTTCGCCAAGCGTTGTTTCCAGGGCCGTCGAGACCTCACCGATGGACTCGAACGCGCAGGTGATCGTGTGGCCTTCCTCTCCCGACTGCACGTCGTCCGCACCGGCCTCTATCGCCGCCTCCATGACGGTGTCCTCGTCCCCGGCCTCCGGTTTGTAGAGGATTTCCCCGACCCGGTCGAACATGAACCCGACCGATCCGGTTTCCCCGAGCGTCCCGCCATTTTTGGTAAAACAGGCACGCACATTGGACGCCGAGCGGTTGCGATTGTCCGTCAGCACCTCGACGATGACGGCAACGCCGCCGGGGCCGTATCCTTCATAGCGGATTTCCTCGTAATCCTCGCTGTCGCCGCCCGCGCCCTTGTTGATCGCCCGCTGGATATTGTCCTTGGGCATCGACTGACCCTTGGCGTTCTGCACCGCAAGCCGCAGCCTCGGATTGCCTTCGATATCCGCGCCGCCCATTTTTGCGGCGACCGTCAGCTCCTTGGAGAGCTTTGAAAACAGCTTCGAGCGCACCGCGTCCTGCCGGCCCTTGCGGTGCATGATGTTCTTGAATTTTGAATGGCCTGCCATGGCACCCGTCCACAATACCGTTACGCGATTTGCGCGCCTTATAGGCAAAGCGATCCGGATCGTCCAGACACCGGCGCCCGGCGCTCCGGATGCCACCGTGAGTTTGCGCGCTTCATCTAAAGGCGCAAGTGGGGTATATTGCTGCCGATGGGAATCACGAAAAGCCAGCCTTCGGCACAAAAATACTGACCACGCGACCCATCGTTTGCGGCGGCCCTACCGCACAAAAGCGGCAACCGGTGCAAGCTGAAAATCAAGCGCGCGATGTTCGACGGGATATGTCGGATCATGATTTTGAGAGCTTTACGGGGCGAACACAATGAAATGGCATTGGGGATTTATCAGCCTGATCTGCGCCATGCCGGCAGTCGTCGGCATCGCCGGCGGGCTGAAACTTGCGGGCATAAACCCGACAGAGGCGAGCAGCGGCCGCGAACCGCCGCCGGTTTCGACATGTCAGGCGGTTGCGGAAGCTCCGCTGGCCGGTATCGTGCAGCTCGCCTCATCGGAGCCCTTGAGCCGCGAGCAGGTCCGCATCTCTTTTATCGGCCATTCCACCTATATGATAGAGACGCCCGAAGGCGTGACGATCGCGACCGACTACAATGGCTATGTCGGCAACAATGAGCCGCCGACCGTCGTAACCATGAACAAGGCGCATTCCAGCCACTTTACGCTCCAGCCGGACCCGGCCATCGAAAACGTGCTGCCCGGCTGGAATCCCAATGGCGGCCCCATCGGTCACGACATCGTCGTCAGCGATACATATATCCGCAACGTAACAACCGATATCCGGTCGGGTTTCGGCAGCCGGGAGGCCGACGCCAACTCCATCTTCATCTTCGAGGTTGCCGGCCTGTGCATCGGCCATCTTGGCCACCTGCATCACGAACTGGAGGATCGTCATATTGCGCAGATCGGGCGTCTCGATATTGTCATGGTGCCAATCGACGGCGGACTGACCATCGGACATGAGCGGATGAGCGACGTTGTCAAACGTCTCCGCGCCTCGATTGTCCTGCCGATGCACCGCCGCGGCTCGCCGATCAACGCTTTCCTGGACCTGTTCGGTGACGATTTCGATCGCCAGTTCCTGCCCACCGATACGTTGATCGTTTCCCTTCGCGAGCTGCCGGAACAGCCGACGATCATCGTGCCGCACGGGGTGTGACAAAGGCTCAGTAAACCGGCAGGCACTCTTCCAGCCGCGGGCCGATGCGGATCGGCTGGATCGTTTCTGCAAGGCCCGTCCTGTCGGACACCTCAACGGCGACGCCGCAAAGCGTTGCCGGTCCCGTTGCCGCCTCGAACCGGCCTTTCGGTATCTTGGAGACAAATCGGTTGATCGGCTCTTCCTTGTCCATCCCGAGCGACGAATCGAAATCGCCGCACATGCCGGCATCCGAAATATAGGCCGTTCCGCCGTTCAGCACCTGGTGATCGGCCGTCGGAATGTGGGTGTGCGTTCCAACCACGAGGCTGACCCGCCCGTCGACGAAATGGCCGAAACACTGCTTTTCGCTGGTTGCCTCGGCATGAAAGTCGATGATCACGGCATCGGCCTGCTCACCCAGCGGACAGGCCGCCAGTTCGCGCTCGGCCGTCATGAAGGGATCGTCGAGATCGGGATGCATGAAGATCCGGCCCATAATGTTGCTGACCAGAACGCGCGCGCCGTTGCGCGCCATATAGACGCCGGAGCCACGCCCCGGCGTGCCTTCCGGAAAGTTCGCCGGCCTGATGAAACGGTCGTGCCGCTCGCAAAAACTCAACGCCTCACGCTGGTCCCAGACATGATTGCCGGTCGTCACCACATCGGCGCCGCTTTCGATCGTGCGCAGGAAAATGTCTTCGGTAATGCCGAAACCGCCGGCCGCGTTTTCACCATTGACCACGACGAAATCGAAGCTGAACGCCTCGATCAGCCCGGGCAGCTTGTCCCAGACGGCCGTGCGGCCGCTGCGGCCCACCATATCGCCAAGAAAGAGTAGCCTCATGAACCGCTGACCTCGGGCATCGGGCGCAGACCCCTCTCCGTCAGGACTGCCGACAGCGCCACATCATGTGCCTCGCTGGGTATCCGACCCACCTCCTGCGCCTCGAATGCGACGCCGATGAGCAGCGGTTCTAGTGCCTTTTTGTGCAGATTGGCAATCGCCCGGTCGTAATAGCCGGCGCCATATCCGATGCGGTGTCCCGTCCTGTCGAATGCCGCCAGCGGTACAAGCATGACCGTCGGATCCACAATGGCGGCGTCCGGACCGGGTCCGGCGGTTCCAAAACCCGTGTCGACCATCCCGGCGCCGCGAACCAGCTCTCTGAAAATGACCGTCGTCTTGTCGACGATGGTCGGCAGGCAAAGCCTTGCGCCCCTTTCCCGCAGCGAGAACATGAGCGGGCGCACATCGACTTCCGAGCGGATGGGCCAGAAGCCGGAAACGACCGCACCGTCCGTCAGCGCGATCGCACCGGCGCCGATTCTGTCGATCGCCAGGCTTGCCTCGATGCGCTGCTGCGGATCGAGCGCATCGCGTGCGGCAAGCGTGCGGCGGCGTATTTCTGATTTGAGCGTCTTCTCGGACATGGGGCTAGAGAGCGGTTTATGGGGCGGTCCGCGGCAACCGGCGGAGGTTTACGATCCCGGGAACCTACAAAGTAGGTGGGCGCCGTGTGTAAAAACCCACGGGTCTGAACAGGGACAGCTCCCTTAGGATCGACTAAGGCCCCGGGGATTGTGTTTCCAACCGAGAGGCGCAGACCGCGGCGGGAATATAGTGTCGACTCCGGCAATGCGCCAGCCCCGCCGCTCATAATGTCGCGGCATTCAGCTTTTTTCGATCTTTTCGGCGATACGTTCGATCTGCTCGGTGATCTTCGAGACGGTGTCGGCCAGCGTGGCGTCGGCGTCGTCGACACGGGCGAGCGCCGTATCGCGGGTCTTCTTCAGACTGCCGACCTCGCTCTCCAGACCCTGGAGCTTGCGTTGGGCCTCGCTGAGTTCATCCATGACAAGAATCCCCGCCATGACCGTTATGCGCAGATCGCCGATCTCCCCGAATTCGCCTTTCAGATGCCCGACATACCGATCGAATTTGCTGGCAAGCTCGGTCAAATGCGGTTCCTGCCCCTCCTCGCAGGCCATTCGGTAGGCCTTGCCGTCAATGTTCACCGTGACCTGTGCCATCGCCTATCGATCCAGCACCGCGCGGATCGTCTCCATTGCCGTTACGAGCCTGCGGGACACCTCGCGGTTCGCCTCCTCCAGCCGTCCCGCCCGCTCCTCGGACTGATCGAGTTCCTGCGCCAGCCGGGATCTGTCGGAGTTGAGGCGCTGGACTTCCTCCTCCGCATCGGCGAAGTCGCGTTCCTTCTCAAGACGACCGTCCACAATGTTCTCAAGCCGCGAGAGAGCCTTGCTGAGATCATCGAGCGCCGATTTTGCTGTTTTCCCGCCTGACATGCTCTGCCCTATGCCTTCGAGTTCACAAATCGTTTGATTCTCCGGCACTTACCGTTCGAAGATTATGCGGCGCAGGAAGCAGGCGTCAAATATTGTTGTCGTTCATACGCCATTCCATTGGGGATAACCCGCCACATGCCTGCGAAGCCGCCATCCGCCGATATGGTGGGCGGCAATTGCACAACAGCCTGCAATCGCGCCGCTTCGCAACCGATCGGCGGCCTCGTTTGTTGACTCCGCGAACGCACCTGCTATGTGTCAGCTGCTTTCAATGGGCGACCGCGCAAGGTCGCCTGACGATACCCTGATAAAGCCGAAAAAAGTCATGATCCCACGCGAAAAACACGACCGGATGGCAAACGCAATCCGTTTTCTTTCCATGGATGCTGTCGAGAAGGCCAAGTCCGGCCACCCGGGACTGCCGATGGGCGCCGCCGACATAGCCACCGTCCTGTTTACGCGCTTCATGACCTTCGACCCCAAGAGACCCGAATGGCCGAACCGCGACCGGTTTGTGCTGTCGGCCGGCCACGGCTCGATGCTGATTTACTCCCTGCTCTACCTGCTCGGATACGAAGACATCACGCTCGATGAGATCAGGAATTTCCGCCAGCTTGGATACAAGACCGCGGGACATCCGGAGTTCGGCCACGCGGCCGGCATAGAAACCACCACCGGCCCCCTGGGGCAGGGACTGGCGAATGCCGTCGGCATGGCGATCGCCGAGCGCAAGCTGGCCGAGGAGTTCGGCGGCGATCTCATGGATCATCACACCTATGTGCTTGCCGGGGACGGCTGCCTGATGGAAGGCATCAGCCAGGAAGCGATCGCGCTCGCCGGCCACCTCAAGCTGAACAAGCTGATCGTGTTTTGGGACGACAACGGCATTTCCATCGACGGAGCCGTCAGCCTTTCCGATTCCACCAACCAGGTGGCCCGTTTCGGGGCCAGCGGCTGGAACACGATCAGCATCGACGGTCATGACGCGGATGCCATTGCCGCGGCGATCGAGAAGGCCAGGGAATCGGACATGCCGACCATGATCGCCTGCAAGACGACCATTGGCTACGGCGCCCCGAACAAGGCCGGCACGGCAAAAGCCCACGGATCGCCGCTGGGCGCGGAGGAAATCGAAGGCGTCCGCGAAAAACTCGCATGGCCGCACAAGCCCTTTGAAGTGCCGTCCGACGTGCTCGATTGCTGGCGGCTCGCGGGGCTTCGCTCCACCAAGGAACGCAAGGCCTGGGAAGAACGGGTCGAGAAGGCCGATGCCGGCGTGCGGGCCGCCTTTGTCCGCCGCATGAGCGGCGAACTGCCCGGCGGCTTCGACAGCGCCATCGACGAATACAAGCGCAAGCTCGCGGAAGACACGCCGACGCTGGCCACCCGCAAGGCCTCCGAAGCCGCTCTTCATGTGATCAACGGTATCGTTCCCGAAACACTCGGCGGCTCTGCGGACCTCACCGGCTCCAACAACACCAAGACGGAACACACCGACGCGATCACACCGGATGATTTTTCCGGCCGCTACATCCATTACGGCATCCGCGAGCATGGAATGGCGGCGGCGATGAACGGAATCGCCCTGCACGGCGGGCTGATTCCCTATTCCGGCGGTTTTCTCATCTTCTCCGATTACTGCCGCCCGTCGATCAGGCTTGCAGCGCTCATGGGCATAAGGGTGATCCACGTGCTCACCCATGATTCGATCGGCCTTGGCGAGGACGGTCCGACTCACCAGCCGGTCGAGCATCTGGCCTCCCTGCGCGCCATGCCGAACCTGCTTGTGTTCAGACCGGCGGACGCCACGGAAACCGCCGAATGCTGGCAGCTTGCCCTTGAATCGGAAGCCAGGCCCTCCTGTATCGCGTTGACGCGTCAGAACCTGCCCGCCGTTCGCACGTCCTACATCGAAGAGAATATGTGCGCTTTCGGCGCTTACGACATGGTGCCGGCCAGCGATGCGGACGTGACGATCTTCGCATCCGGATCCGAGGTCGAAATCGCCCTGGAAACGCGCGAGAAGATCGAGGCCGCGGGACGCACCGCGCGCGTGGTATCGGTGCCGAGTGTCGAGCTCTTCGAAGAACAGTCGGACGAGTACAAACAGGCCATACTGGGCAACTCCCCGATCAAGGTCGCCATAGAGGCGGGCGTGCGTCAGGGCTGGGACCGCTTCATCGGAAACGACGGAATTTTCATCGGCATGAGCACCTTCGGCGCCTCCGCGCCCTATAAGGATCTCTACAACCATTTCGGCATCACCGCCGATGCGGCATTCGACGCCGTTGAAGAAAAACTGGAAAGCCTGGCAGGCAAGGCCGCCTGATTTTCGACACACGGACCGGAGCGGCCTGGCCGACATCCGGGATATATAGGTATCACTTACGGGAGACCCTCCATGACCGTTAAAGTCGCCATCAACGGATTTGGCCGTATCGGCCGCAATGTGCTGCGCGCCATCATCGAATCGGGCCGTACCGATATCGAAGTCGTTGCAATCAACGATCTCGGGCCGGTCGAAACCAACGCGCATCTGATCCGTTACGACAGTGTTCACGGCCGCTTTCCCGGCACGGTGACGGTCGAGGGCGAGACCCTCGATGTCGGCCGCGGTCCCATCAAGGTAACGGCGATCCGCGACCCGAAGGAGCTTCCCTGGGCCGATGTTGACGTGGCGCTCGAATGCACCGGCATTTTCACGGCCCGCGACAAGGCGGCGATGCACCTTGAGAACGGCTCGAGCCGCGTTTTGGTTTCCGCGCCGGCAAGCGGCGCCGACAAGACGATTGTCTTCGGCGTCAACGACAGCGCACTGACCGATGAGGATCGTGTCGTCTCCAACGCGTCATGCACCACCAACTGCCTTTCGCCGGTCGCCTATGTGCTCAACAACGCCATCGGCATCGAAAAGGGCTTCATGACGACGATCCACTCCTATACCGGCGATCAGCCGACGCTGGATACGATGCACAAGGATCTTTACCGCGCCCGCGCCGCCGCCATGTCGATGATCCCGACCTCGACCGGCGCCGCCAAGGCGGTGGGGCTTGTGCTTCCCGAGCTCAACGGCAAGCTTGACGGTGTCGCCATTCGCGTTCCGACGCCGAACGTGTCGGTCGTCGACCTGAATTTCATCGCCGCACGTGAGACGAGCGTCGAAGAGGTCAACGCCGCAATCCGCAGCGCCGCCGACGGCGATCTCAAGGGTATCCTCGGCTACACGGATGAGCCGCTGGTCTCCGTCGACCTGAACCATGATCCCCACTCCTCCATCTTCCACATGGATCAGACCAAGGTCATGGACGGCACCTTCGTGCGCATCCTGACCTGGTACGACAATGAATGGGGCTTTTCCAACCGCATGTCGGATACAGCCGTTGCCATGGGCAAACTGATCTAGAGCGAGTTGTGGTTAGATTGACGCATTTGATGGCGGAAAATCGGTTCACAAGGACCTTGCCGATTTCGCCCAACGCCTGAAAGACATTCCGCCACGAGAGCGCTGACCATGAACCAATTCAAGACCCTGGATTCCCTGACCGACATTGCCGGAAAACGGATTTTGATCCGCGTCGATCTCAATGTTCCCGTCAAGGACGGCGCGGTGACGGACACGACCCGCATCGAGCGGGTGTGTCCGACGCTGATCGAGCTGTCGAAGAAGGGAGCGAAGGTGATCCTGCTCGCCCATTTCGGCCGGCCCAGGGGAGAGGCCGTCCAGAGCATGTCGCTGCAGCCGATCGCCCATACGGTCGAGGAAGTCATCGACCAGCGCGTGCATTTCGCGCCCGATTGCGTCGGGCAGTCCGCCTCGGATGCGGTCAATGCCATGTCAAACGGCGATATTCTCCTTCTGGAAAATGTCCGCTTCCATGCCGGAGAGGAAGCAAACGACCCGCAATTCGCCAGGCAACTTGCCGAAAACGGGGATATCTACGTCGACGATGCGTTTTCCGCAGCCCACCGCGCCCATGCGTCAACCGAGGGTCTGGCGCGCATCCTGCCGGCCTATGCCGGTCGCACGATGCAGGCCGAACTCGAGGCTTTGGAAAAGGGCCTTGGAAACCCGGCGCGTCCGGTCGTCGCCATCGTCGGCGGCGCAAAGGTATCGACCAAGCTGGACCTTCTGATGAATCTCGTCGGCAAGGTCGACGCCCTGGTCATCGGCGGCGGCATGGCGAACACATTTCTCGCGGCGAAAGGCACCGATGTCGGCAAATCGCTGTGCGAGCACGATCTTGCCGCCACCGCCAAACAGATCATGATCGAGGCGGCGGCCAACAATTGCGCCATCGTGCTGCCGGTCGACGGCGTTGTCGCGAAGGAATTCGCCGCCGGCGCCGACAACGAAACTGTCACCATTAATGACGTTCCCTCCGATGCCATGATCCTCGATGTCGGTCCGAAGTCCGTCTCGGCCGTCAATGACTGGATCCACCGGGCCAGCACTCTGGTCTGGAACGGGCCGCTCGGCGCGTTTGAAATCAAACCCTTCGATACGGCCACCGTGGCCGCGGCCAAATATGCGGCCGAGCGCACCAAGGAAGGCCTGCTGATTTCCGTCGCCGGCGGCGGCGATACGGTCGCGGCACTCAACCATGCCGGTGTTGCGAAGGATTTCAGCTACGTTTCGACCGCCGGCGGCGCGTTCCTGGAATGGATGGAAGGCAAACCGCTTCCCGGTATCGACGCCCTCAAGGACTGAGCGCAAGGATCGTATGCATGACAAGGGTCTTATGCCTGGATGGCGGATATCTCGTCGGGCGCGCCGTCTTCCACGACATCGCCGACAATGGTGTAATTGTGCCTGTCGGAAGCACCGATATTGCCGACGACCGCGCGGCCCGTCGGTTGCCCGGCTCACTCGCCCGCCGGCGCAAGCATGGAGCGTCGTAAACCATGAACGAAATCATCTGAGGATTTCAATCGATTGAACCATATTCAATCGATTCAATACCCATGGGCGGCATTTCACTGCCAACCGTCTTCTGCTATCGGCATGGGAAATTTCGCAAGAACAACCGAAAATCGCCCGCCGCCGCACACGGCGCCGTGGCGTGCAAGCAAGGAGAGCAATCGATGAGTGAACGCCTGGAAGACATCGCCGCGGCAATGGTGGCAAGCGGAAAGGGCATCCTGGCAGCCGACGAATCCAGCGGCACCATCAAGAAACGGTTCGATTCAATCGGTGTCGAATCAACCGAGGACAACCGCCGCGACTACCGCGAAATGCTCTTCCGCGCAGACGAAGCCATGCGCAATTACATCTCGGGCGTCATACTGTTCGACGAAACCTTGCGCCAGAAAGCAGCGGACGGAACGCCGCTTGTCGACATCATCAAAAACACCGGTGCGGTGGCCGGCATCAAGGTGGACGCCGGCGCAAAGGATCTGGCGGCCTTTCCCGGTGAAAAGATCACCGAGGGGCTGGACGGCCTGCGCGAAAGGCTTGCCGAATATCACGGCCTTGGCGCGCGCTTTGCCAAATGGCGCGGCGTCATTGCCATCTCGAGCGCACTGCCGAGCCGCGGCGCCGTTCGCGCCAATGCGCAGGCGCTCGCCCGCTATGCGGCCCTGTGCCAGGAAGCCGGCATCGTACCGATCGTCGAGCCTGAGATTCTCATGGACGGCGAACCCGGCGACCACTCCGTCGACCGTTGCTACGAGGTGAGCGAGGAGGTGCTGCGCACCGTATTTTCCGAGCTCTACGACGCGCGTGTGAGCCTTGAAGGCATGGTCCTGAAACCGAACATGGTCGTTGACGGCAAGAACGCCCGCAAGGCGAGCGTCGAGGAGGTTGCCGAAAAGACGGTCCGCTGTCTGCGCGCGACCGTGCCGGCATCGGTTCCGGGCATCGCCTTCCTTTCAGGCGGCCAGTCGGACGAAGAGGCAACCGCGCATCTGTCGGCCATGAACGCCGCCTACGACACGCCCTGGCGCCTGACCTTTTCCTATGGCCGTGCGCTTCAGGCGGCCTGCCTCAAGGCCTGGGGCGGCAAGTCCGAGAATGTCGCGGCCGGTCAGCGCGCCTTCTCCCACCGTGCCCGCATGAACGGCCTTGCGGCAACCGGCAACTGGAACCGCGATCTGGAACAGGCTGCCTGAGCGTCCGCGCCCGCCAGGCGAACTTGACAGCGCCCACAGGTCGTGTCGCAAGTTTTCTTGCCGTGGTTCCCTTTGAGGGCGCAGGCATTTCGGAATCGGATTTCCAGTCAAGCATCGGGCGATCATTTTGAACCATTTGAGCAGGAACGAGCAGTGATCGCGACATCGGGTATTTGAAATCCAGGATCATTGCGCAACTCCTGC
>NZ_CFHWAF010000144.1:0-10813 GCF_984452065.1 Hoeflea sp.
GGGGGCGGACGGTAAGCGACCGGGAGCCTCGCCGGGTCAGGCGGGACGCAACTGTCTTGGTAGGACGAGAAAGACGGACTTAGACGGACATAGAGCCAAGGCGGTTGCGGGCCGCCCCGGCGGGGCTACAAGGGAGTGTCCGCCCGCCCCCCGCACCGGGAAAGGCCAACAAAAGCGTCGCCGCCCGAAGGGCGGCGTCCGTATCCCGAAGCGTTAGCTTCGGGCCCGCGCCAGGGATCGTGACCCGGATGGGCGGAGACCGTGCGGTACGCACGGGCTCCGTGGAGCTTAGGCCGCGCCAGCGGCCTTAGCGGAATAGAGCCCGGTGGCCGGCCGGAGGTCGGCTGGGCGCCAGCAAATCTAGGAAAGATGCCCAGAGATTATCTTGTGCAACTGGTTTCTGGTGTCAGCGTCCTCAGTTGTCGCCGCCCATTCAGATACGAGCTGCACTGCGGTCGTCGGCACCACGCCTGCCTGCACTAACCTTTCAATCGTGGCCTCACGCGTGTCCTCTCGGCGAGCTACGGAGACGTCTAGCATGACATGAACATCATATCCGTCCGCCAGGGCACCGAGAGCCGAAAAGGTAACGGTATCCTCCAGCCAAAACCCGGCCAAGAACAGGCGGCTGCGGTTCTTATCAGCAATGGCTTTCGTCAGATCGTTGTCTGCCCAGGGGGAACCGCCGTCCAACCACTCAAAGATAGGCTGGCCAAAATTGGCAACGAGCTCGCTTCCGGCAACACTCGTCGGAACCGCGAGGAACCGCGGCACCCGGATTATCTTCGCGATCCGTTCGAGGACGCCGACGGTCCGCTCCAACTTCTCACGTGGGTTTCTCGGCAGCGTTTCAGCCTGCCGCTTCGTCAAGTCCAATAATAACAAACAGGAGTTATCCGGCGCAGATAAGAGCGTCATCGCCTGATAATCCACATATCGTCTGCCTTGACGCCGTTGCCATACGATCGGAACTCCAGCGAAAAAAGATCGGCGGCACAGATGCCGCCGTAAGCTACCCAAGGAGACGTCATTAGAGCCAAGGTGCTGCTCGCACTCCATCTCACACCAGTCGACAGAGCAGCCAACGCCTTGGATTGCCGATCCACCTACAGCGATACTCCATCTCGAAGTTGAACGAAGTAATCCGGAGGACCTATTTGCCCGCCCTTCAGAACCAATTCGCATATTTGCTGCTTCTCGGGTCCCTTGAGCGCTCGACACAAAGGAGCGGCAGGGGAAGTCAGAGTTTGCACCTCCAGGGCATCGACGCCCAACGCACGTGTGGCGAAGCTCGAGGTGTCCCCGCCGGCAATACAGCTCCTTCGCAGCTTTGTCCGCACGCTTACGTCCTTAAGGAGTTTTCCAAGTAGGTTTCCAAGCTGCTCCCCCGTGGCACCGGCGGCTGGACTCCGCCCGGCTTTGGCGGCGGCAATCCTGGGATCATCTGGCCCCATAGCCGTGTGGACAACCACCGACTTTCCTTCAGCAAGACGCATAGTTACCGCTTCGGTGAGTTTTCCGATCAGCTTTTCCGCCTCATCGCCTTCGATGAAGGCCGCATTCGGCGGAACCTCGATTCCACAGAAACCCTGGCCAAGAGCCACCTCTATCTGCTCCGCCGTCACGGACGAACAACTGCCCGATACAACGACGATCTGGGGCACCGCCTCCAATTGCCGCGAAAAGCTATGCTTCTCTATGTCGCTGTCCTGCGACCAGGCTTCGACCAAGGCGTATTCGACTCCGGATGAACCAACCACAAAACAGGATCTGTCTCGGCCTCTATTGAGCAAGGCTGTACCGCAGACAAGAAGATGATCCCGCGTGAGCGTATCAACGACCAGGATCTCACCCGTGCCACGCAAACGTTCCAGCAACTGCGCTTCAGGCTCTCCCGTCTCAAACGACGGAATATCCCACAAGCCCAACGGTAGATCGGTTTGCTGCGAAAGGTGTTCTCTCAAGTCCGCCTCGCGCATCGGCGTGACAGGATGGACGCTCATGACGGGATGTCGGTCAATTCGAGATACCTGACCGCAGTTGCCGTACCGGGCAAAGAGCGTACCGAATGCCACATAGCGGCCGAGAATGGGGACACCGACCATGACAGGAACCGTCGCTTCACCGAAAACAGAACGCCCTGTCTCGATGGCTGTCCCTATGTTTCCTATCGTCGGCGAGGAATCAAAGGTGGAGCAGACTTTATAGTGGCATATCGGCGCTCCCAGGAACTGCAGCATGCGCAAAGCAGGCTGAAGTTCAACGTGCATGGCTTGGGGACCAAGGGCACGGGTCACGCCGGCAATGCCGACGGCCTGCTTGCCGGCATAGGCTTCAAGGAGTGGCTTATCCGGCGGGCGAACGAAAAGCACACCCGAGATACCTCCGCGGGCGAGGCCGTCAAGTGCATCCGTCGATCCCGTAAAATCGTCGCCATAGAACGTAAGGAGGGTATTGGTTGCCATGACTAAACCGATCTCTTCTTGCCAAACACACGAAGAGACGAAGCGAGCGGAGCACAGCTCGCGGCAGCTTCCTCAAGCGGGACACCATCCATGGTTGCTTGCCACGCGGCCCTGATCGCCGCGACGCCAGCCGCCATTCCATCCGGATGACCCTGAATTCCGCCACCGGCAAGGTAGAGAAGGTCCGAACAGCCAATCCACTCATACGCGATTGGCGCTTGGCCACCCCATTGGCCTGCGGACACCGCTGGCATCACCGGCTGGCCCGCAGGCGTTTGATCCAAAGGCGTAAGACACGCGCGCGCGGCCTTGCCTACGGTTTCGTCGCTGTCCCAGAACTTGCCCTGGAACCCGCTGACATGAAGATGATCGGCGCCGGCAAGACGCTGAAGCGCCTGATAAGGTTGGAAGGCCATCCCCAATCCCGGGTGTCGCGTGAACATGCCCCAACCGGTTCGATGGCCATGAATCGGGAGCTGTGAATGGCGACGAAGTGTCAACACCCCAGCGGATCCGACGGTGTTCAACGTGACCATGACGCAAGTGCCACCGGACCGAAGAACATGATCGTGATAGGCCCGCATCTGGTCACAATCGGCGGTGATGTTGAATGCATACATCACCATCTTGCCGGTTCGCTGCGCATGTTCCTTCAAGACAGGCATCACGGCGTTCACCCGCTCAACCAGCGGACAGTGCGGCGGGTCCGCCATGAGTTCATCGTCCTTGATGAAATCAAGGCCGGCCTCGGCGAGGGCCTGCACCCGGGTGGCATAGTCTTCAGGCGAGAACCCAATACTGGGTTTTACGATTGTCCCGATCAGCGGACCGTCGGAAACGCCGGCCAGACGCCTCGTTCCCTCCACACCGAAACCCGGACCTGGCAATTGCTCGACGAGTTCCTGTGGTAGCTCAAGATGCTCCAAGCGGACCGCTGTCAGCTCACCTAGCTCAAACAGGTTTCCGGCGACTGTCGCCCACCAAGTCGGCAAGTTGGCACCGACGTTCGCCAACGGGAATGAAATGCGTATCCTCGCCTGCTGATACCCTTCTCCTTTACCGAGCCGCGTCAGATAGGCAGAGAACAAGCTTGCTTCCCGCCTTCGTCCGAGTTCTTGGATAGAGAGAACGCGAGCTTGATATGGTTCCGCCTTTTCCTCACCCATGATCTGGGTAAAACTTCCCGTCGATTGCTCTGCCGCCAGGGTCTCGGCGGCCTGGCCCAGCGGAAGCGGTGTCTCGATCAAGTAGGTTGCGACGACGGCTGCACTCATGAGGCGATCTCGAAGACTTGCAGCCAACGTTGGCGAGCCGGCCTGTTGCAACGATGTCGGCAACCAGGCCAGTGTTTCGGTCCGCAAGAGCACTTCGGAACTTGAGAAGGAATGATGATGCTCATGGCTTGCTCCTAGTCCTTCTCACCAAGATGCTCGACGGCTTCCTTCAGCGGCTCGCCCACCCTGAGGCCAAGCTTGGACGCTGCTGCGTTGACACATGAGATAACGCCTCCTTCCCACATATCTGCCGCATCGCCGATGCGTGCAGAAAAATGGCTCACGGTGGCGGCCGGAACCCCACGCTCGTCAAGCATGTCCAACGCCTTGGTGCCGGCGCGATCCTTTCCAACTCCAGCATCGTTGAAGAACACCCCGGTGAGGGGCGTCTCCAACGCAAACTCACCGGAGCTCGCGCCGCCATGAGATGCCGAGACAACGATTGCGCCGGCATCCTCGCTTGTCGTTTTTGTAATTGAATCCATCAGTACAACCGGATGTGTCCCGATCTCGGAAACGGTTTTCTTCAGCATTGTTCGATTCCCTTCTGCTTCTGAGCTCCTATGCCGCCTCTGCCGCGACCTCACGCACGACTGTGGTGAGCGCCCCATCGAGGGCGTCGATGATCAAATCGATTTCTGCCTTGGTCACGATCAGGGGCGGGCTGATCTGGACGTGATCGCCGTTCCGGCCAAAGTTCGCTAAGGGCACCCCGGGATTGATCAACACGCCACGCCGACGAGCCGATGCGACCACTCGTCCGGTGAAGTCGACTTCACGCGGAAAGGGCTCCTTGGTTTTGCGATCCTGAACGAACTCGACACCGACCAGCAGGCCCAGGCCTCGCACGTCGCCGATGCAGTCATGTCGCTGCGCAAGAGCCTGAAGACGGTCGAGCAGGTAGGTGCCGAGGTCTGCGGCGCGGAAGAAGAGATCCTCCTTCTGCATGATGCCGAAGACCTGCAGCCCGACAAAACAGGCCGTAGGCGTCCCGCTATAGGTAAAGCCGTGATTGAAGCGACCGGAGCCGGACCGTATCGCCGAGACAAGCTTCTCGGCTACGATGACGGCGCCAAGCGGCGCGTACCCGCTGCCGATCCCCTTTCCCATTGTTATGATGTCAGGATCGACGTTCCAATGGTCGATGGCGAACGGACGACCCGTTCTGCCGTAGCCGCAGAGCACTTCGTCCGCGACGAAGAGGACGTCGTAACGGTCGCAGATTTCTCTTACACGCTTGTAGTATTCCGGATGTGGCGTTAGCCCGGTCACTGTGGTGCCGACAACCGGCTCGGCAAAGAAAACGGCGACGGTTTCAGGGCCTTCCAACAGGATGGCGCGCTCCAACTCATCGGCGCAGGCAAGCTGACAGCCGTCACACCCCGCACAGAGCGCGCAGCGGTAGTCGTAAGGAGGAGGAATGTGCGCAACCTCAAAGAGGTAAGGCGCGTAAATCGATCTCCAACTCGTGCGGCCCGAGAGCGACAGCGTTGCCAATGTGACGCCGTGATAGCTCTGCCATCGAGCTATTGCTTTGTACTTCTGCGCCATCCCTCGCTCGACGAAATACTGCCGAGCGAGCTTGAGCGCCGTCTCGTTCGCTTCAGAACCACCTGAGACGAAATAGATGCCATCCATGTTCCCGGGAGCGATGGAGATGAGCGCATTTGCCAGTCGCTCTTGCCATGGGTGCGTGAAGCCACCTCCATAGACGTATGTTACCTCGTTCCCAGCATCGGCTAGAGCCTGGGCGATCTCCCGGCGTCCATGCCCGATCGATACGACGCCGGCGCTCGCCATTGCATCGATGTATCTGTTCCCGCTCTGATCGATCAGGTAGACGCCCTCGCCACCCACGACATGGGTCGGCGTGGATGTCAGGTCGCGATAAAAAACCGACGATTTGCGTGTCATTGGATCGACTCCATCAGTAGCCAAGCTGTCGCGGGAGCCAGAGCACGAACTCGGGCACGAACGTAATCAGCCCGAGAATCGCGACCAGCATCGCGAACATCGGCGCGGCCTCGATCATCGCTCTGACGATCGAAACATTTGCGATACGCGCTGTGATGAACAGCGTGAGAGCCACGGGCGGAGTGATGAGACCGATCATCAGGTTGAAGACCGCGATCATCCCAAAATGAACGGGATCGATTCCGAGATCTCCGGTGATCGGAAGGAGAATAGGAACGAGAATGATCGTCGCCGGTGTGGAGTCGAGGAACATGCCGGCAAGGAGAAAAGTAAGGTTGATCAAGAGAAGGAACAGTATGCGGCTTTCGACCTGTGTCAGGACGAAGCCCTGGATTAGTTGTGGGATGCCTTGCGACACCAGCAAGAATGCAAAGAACGAACTGATTCCTACGACGAACATGATGTTCGCCGTGTCGAGTGCCGACGACTTCAAGGAAACCGAAAGACTGCTCATCGACAGGGTGCGGTACACAAACACCCCGACGACAAGTGCGTATACGACCAGCACCGCTCCCAATTCAGTGACCGTGAAAACTCCGCCGAATATGCCGGCAATAAGAATCAGCGGCATGATCAGGCCCCAAGCTGCCCTGCAGACACGGCGCACGATTTCAGAGAGCACGACCGACCCCTCGGCGGGGAACCCACGGAATCGGGAAGCGATCAAGACGTAAAGGAAGAGGACCGCACCAAGAAGGAGCCCGGGAGCGTAACCGGCCACGAACAACTCAATGATCGAAACCTTGGCGACGACACCGTAGATAACCAACGGGATGCTCGGGGGAATGATAGGGCCGCAAATGGCAGCCACCGCACAAAGCGCAGCAGCGAAACCGGGAGGGTATCCGCTTGCCTTCATCGACGGAATCAGGACGGAACCCGTTGCCGTCGCGTCTGCGACGGCGGAGCCCGAGATACCCGCAAGCAACATATTCGCGCCGACGGAGGCCAGTCCAAGAGCGCCTCGGATCGCTCCGAACACACCATTGAACACGCTCAGAATGCGGTCGGTAATGCCCGACTCGTTCATCAGAGCGGCCGCCAGGAGAAAGAAGGGAATCGCCAGAAGCGTAAATGAGTCGACCCCTCCGATAGTCTTTTGGACGAGCAGGAAGAGCGGAATATCGGTGAACAGCAGTGTCGCGAGAACGGTGCTCAGACCGAGAGCATACGCAATCGGCATCGACAACGAAGCGAACGCCAAGGCAAGGAAACACAATACAGCTAAGAAGAGCACCTTACCGCTCCCCGATCGATCGAGCGGCCCGGGCAACGGAAAGGACTGCGCCAAAACCACCGCCAACAACGGCTGCGAGATAGAGAGTGGCGATTGGCAAACCTGTTGCGGGCGCGATCTGACCGGAGACGATTCCGATCATTCGCATCCCCTCGAGAATAAAGATGATAAACAAGCAAAGACCGACGACCGCCCAAGCGACTTCGCGAAATGCGTCGTAACGCGGTGAGACCCGGTTCCCGAACAGGGCGACCGCAATGTGCTCGCCCCGATGGGCCAGGATTGCCGCGCCCAGAAATGTCAGCCAGACGAAGCAGAGGCGCGCTATTTCTTCCGACCAGATCAGAGGAGCCGACAGGACATATCGGAAGACGACCTGAGCGAAGATGACAGCGACGATGGTTGCCAAGAGTGCCTGAATTAAACGGATAAGCGTTGTTTCCGCCAATTCCGCAATGAACGAGATGACGCGGAGCATCTGCCCACCTCCCTGGGTCGGACGGGTGTTGTGGTGAAGTTGCCGGATCAAGCCGGGAGCCCACATGAGGGCTTCCGGCTTGAAACTGTGCTATCGCACCGCGCGTATCTGCTGCACCCAATCGGACAGGTCGGGACCGGGGTCGTATGCCTTTGCCCGTTCATGGAACCCAGTCAGGTCGGGCTCTATAACGGTCATGCCCTTTTCTTGGAGCGTCACGAGAAACTTGGCCTCGTTCTCCTCCGTGAACTGTCGATACCAGGCAGAACTCGCCTTCGCCGCAGCGACAAGGGCGTCTTGATACTCCTCGGGCTGCTTTTGAAACCAGTCCTCGGAGAATATGAACCCCATCGTCTCGGCCATATGGCCCGTCATCACCGCATAGTGAGCGACTTCGTAGAATCGATGGTCGTGGATTGTGACCAGCGGGTTTTCGAGCCCCTCGACCACCCCCTGCTGCACAGCGGTATAGACCTCTTCGAACGCGATCGGCGTTGGCGCCCCGCCTAACGCCTTGAACGCATCCATGTAGGCCGGAATAGCAGGCGCCCGGAATTTGAGACCCTGCAAGTCGTCGATCTTGTGGACCGGCTGGTTGAGCGCCATCTGGCGGAAACCACGAAAGGCGGGGCCAAGAACCCGGAACTTCGACTCTTGGGCAACGTTTTCAAGAATTGCCGCACCTACTTCGCCGTTCCAAACTGAGAAGAAGTGGTCGACGTCGCGGTACAGGTAAGGCACCGCCTCTAGACCGGCCACAGGATGCCACGGTCCGACGATGCCAAGGCTCTCATACATCCCATCGAGAGTGCCGGCGCGAATCTGCTCCAGCATCTCGCGATAAGTGCCGAGTTGAGAGCTTGGAAAAATCGTTACGGTTACCTGTCCGTTGGTCCGCCGTTCCAATTCGTCCTTGAAGATCGTGATTGCTTTGTGATCGGCACTTTCGGTCGATCCCGTGCCGCCGATTCGAAGTGTCATGTCGGTCGCCATTGCCGGTAGGCCGGCCAACGAGACCGCGAGGGCTCCAGCCGCTAGTCCGAGAAAACCCCGTCGCTTCATCATATCCTCCCATAGTTTGAGCTTTATGCTCTTGATGCATCGTTATTATTGATTATTAATAATTCATAATCAACTAGAATCTAGCCGGCGGATAGAGTATCTCTATAACCAACTGATTTATAATGATATTTAGGCTTGCGCCTGTTCGAGCTGCGACGCGAGCCTTTGGCCATCTCGCTCATTATGCCGCAACGCAAGCCTTTCGGAGCGGCGTGAATCGCCCGCGCAGATAGCGTCCGTCAGCGGTTGATGGAGCGTAACCATGTCGCTGAGATCCTCATGGAGAGGATCGGTCAAAACCATGAAGAGCCGGATCTGCGCTTCCAACTGTTGGTACATCGCAGACAAGCGGCTATGCCGCGCCATATCGACAATAAGTCGGTGGAAGCGAAGGTCGAGTTCCATGCACTTCGCACGGTTTCCTTCGGATGCAGCGGAACGCAGGTCATCCATGACGGCTTGAAGCCTATTGAGATCCGCTTGGGTCGCCTTTTTTGCCGCTAACCGAGCAGCAAGCGCTTCCAAACTATCTCTGAGCGAACACAACTCCAATGCGTCCGCTGGCTGTAGCTCTGTCACATACATCCCTCGGCGAGGGCGAAATTCGACCAGTCCTTCATGCTGAAGGGTCTTTAGAGCGGATCTAACCGTCCCGTGACTAACCTCGTAGGCACGTGCAAACTCGGCCTCGACGAGGTGGTCACCTGTCGAGAGCTCCCCACTCAGAATTCGCTGCCGAATATTCTCAGCCACAACCGAGTCCAGGCTGGTGTGGTTTCGCTGCAGCCTCGCCAATGCTCGAACCTCATGTTTCTAATTATTCATAATCAACAATCTGACGAGATCACCATATGGCATCCCGGCCGACAACCGCAACGAATTTCGGCAAGGTAGACCGATTACCCCACATTGAGACAATCGACGCGACGAGCTCACTTGTCCAGAAGATAATTATTGATTATTAATAATCATCTTCGATCATGATGAAAGACTGCCCAATGACGGAAACCGACGAACTTGCCGAAATCGCTGTGGATGAGTGTGTCATCCGCTACGCCTCTTGTGGGGATGGATTTCCCCTGCTGCTGCTGCACGGCTATCCGCAAACCCACCTTGTTTGGCATCTTTTGGCGCCGATGTTGGCAGATTCCTTCAAGGTCATCATGCCGGATCTGCCGGGCTATGGCCAAAGTGTCGGGCCAAAGCCGGACCCGGACCACCTTAACTACTCCAAGCGTCACATCGCTGGCCTGTTGGTCCAGTTCATGGCTGCTTTGGGTCATGACCGGTTTCACCTGGCCGGGCACGATCGCGGCGGACGGGTGGCTTACCGCATGTGCCTCGATCATCCGACGGTCGTGGAGAAGTTCGCGGCTATCGACATCGTGCCGACCATCGACGTCTGGGAGGCAATGGACGGCAAGACCGCCCTTGCGACACACCATTGGTGCTTCCTGGCGACGCCGCCGCCCGTGCCGGAGCGCCTGATCGGCGCGGACCCTCGGCTCTACATCGGGCATCTACTGGACAGTTGGGCTGGCCGAAAGGATGCCCTTCAGCCAGAGGCCCGGGAAGCCTACATCGAACAGTTCTTCAGCGAACAAGTCGTTGCCGCTACCTGTGAGGACTATAGAGCCGGCGCGACGATCGATTGGGAACTGGACAAGATCGATCGCGACACTGCGAAGAAGATCACATGTCCGACGACCGTGATCTGGGGCACCGGCTACCTTTCAAACATGGCTAAGTCGCCGTTGGACGTCTGGCAGAGATGGTGTGAAAACGTCACCGAAACGCCTATTCGCTGCGGCCACTTCGTCCCGGAAGAAGCACCCGCAGAATGTGCCCAGGCCATGCGAAGCTTCTTTCTAGCCGAGTGAAAGGCGGAAGCCGCGGACGTAGCCGACCCTGTTTGGCCCAATGATCACGCCCTATAACTGAAGGCAGTAATATGCCGCAGCAGAACGCCCTTGGCATGAGAATGGAAGAACTGGCTAGTTTCGGAAAAGGTCAGCAAGGACCGCCTGGGTGTTCTTGGATGATACTTGAAGGTATCCGGTTGAGTTAGGACGCCACGCGATCGAATGATCAGACTGCCCGAACCGAGATTGAGGCAGCAGTGGCAGACTTCACAGAGGACCCAAAGGCCAGCGATAATCGTTCTTGCCGCGCGTCGGACACGCGGCGCGATTTGATGCTGCGTCGAATCATTCGCGCTCTTGCCCGTCACGCCGCAAGGGAGCACCACGCGCAATCTTGTTTGGAAGCCCGAAAGGATTCAGACTCGGAGCGCTAGTTGAAAGGTCAGGCCATGCTCTCCGTC
>NZ_CFHWAF010000145.1:0-10804 GCF_984452065.1 Hoeflea sp.
CGACCGTCTGCACGTCCATCTTGCTAATCTTCAACGAGAAGGTGAGATCGAAACATGGTTCGACCGCGATATATTAGTGGGTGATGTTTTGGATGATGAAATCAGTCAAGAGCTGGAGGCTGCAGACATTTTTTTGCTGCTGATCAGTCCTGACTTTATTGCCTCCAATTATTGTGTTGAACGAGAAATGCAACGTGCCTTCGAACGGCACGAGGCAGGTGAGGCACGTGTTGTGCCGATCATCGTTGAACCGTGTGACTGGGCTGCGATGCCTCAATTGCGACGTTTAAAGGCGGTGCCTAGGGATGGCGTGCCGATTTCAGAATGGGCGAACGCGAACACTGCCTACCTCGATATTGTGCAGGAGATTCGTAGAATCCTCGATACCGGTGGGGTGGGTACTCCTGAGCCTGCCGATGAGGAACCCGCACCGACAGAATCACGACAAGGCATACCGCGATATCGGGTCCAACGTGATTTCGACGAGATCGACCGTGGCGAGTATCGAGATGCGGCATTCGCCACAATCAAGGATTACTTTCAGCGAGCTATCGGCGAGATAGATGTGGTTGACGGCCTGCGAGGTCGCTTTGTTGATCGAGGCGCGAACTCATTTGGAAGCACAGTGGTCAATCACGGTCGCCAGCACGGGACCGCACACATCACGGTGTACTGCCGAAACTCGGCATACGCTCTGGGAGATATTTACTATTCCTTCAATGAGAACGCTGGGGACAACACGGCGAACGGCGGCTTCGATGTCTCGTCAGACGAGTACGAGCAGTTCCTTGTCGTGACTATGGCGATGTTCGGGAACAAACCTGAGCGGCTGAACCCGGAGAAAGCCGCTGAATACTTGTGGAACGAGTTCATAGAACAAGCGGGAATCCTTATGCCTGAGCGCGTCCGCTTTCGTTGCAATAACTGCGGCCACCGATTTGAGGCAGAAGTGCTTGACGAAGAAGAGCGGCGCGAGGCCCGTCGCGAAAACCGACCTACCAACGCGGTCCATTGTCCTGAGTGTCGCCGTACCGATATCCGGAGGGGTTGGGATTAGAGGAGAGTATCGCGAACCAAGCTTTGGGGCGTTTAGAACTTTGGCGTTTACTGGCCACAAGACCCAACCTGGAGAGAAAAAATTGCTTTCGCCAAGCGAATTCACAGTCGGAAAAGTCGGAAATGTAAAGCCGCTTTGCTTGATTCTGCCGACCAACAAATACGAGGAAACAATGCTTGTTGGCCAATTCAACGAAGCGGCGGCGGCGGTATTTCTTTCTGGTAAACATAGGTCGCATTTCTTCGAAAGCCTCGGAAATGAAAGCTGGGGCGGCTTAATCATCCCAAATGTTCGAATTGAGGTAGATGAAACAAGCTGTGTTGACGCCTATCATGCTGGCGAACCGCCGCTGTTTGTGGTTAGAACTGACACAAGGCTTGTTTTGGTAGCGAAACGCGGAAACCCAATCGCGGGTTCAACCCAGATTGCCCTTCACGACAACTTGGTGTCCACGGGAGAATCTGAGGCAGCGTTTTCTAGGTGGCAGGTTGTTCTCGGAAAGGATGAAAACAAGCGTGTTATATGGTCATCGACAGGGACCGATTAGCTTGCTCGGGCGAATTATATCCGCCGACGCGGCAAAAGTCCGCAAACACGACCCAGGTTCGTCACACCAGCCCCAAAGACCACCCTCAAACCACACTCGCCCTAACCCTTCTCCTTCTCGAAATCCGCGTGCAGTTCGTCGAGCACCTTGCGGGTGAACGCGCCGATCTCGGAATATTCGGCTTCGGTCAGGTTGGCGAGCGAGACGCGGGCCGAGGCGTCGATCACCTCGAAGCCTTTGCCGGGCAGGAGGACGACGCCTGTCTCGCGCGCCAGGCGGAAGAGGAAATCCGTGCCCCGCTGGCCCTGCGAGAACCATTTGGCGAACGCGTCGCCGTAAAGCTCCGCCCCGAGTTTCTCAAGGTCGATCAGATAGTAGTAATTGACGTCGTTCGGCCCGGTTTGCGGATCGAGACCGATATTCTGGCACAGCGTGATAAAGCGGTGACGGATGAGATGTTTGGCGGCGGCCTTGTAGGTATCATTCAGATCCATCAGCCCGTGCAGCGCAAAGAGGGTCATCTGCAATTGCTGCGGTGTCGACGACCCGGCCGTGTGGTTGAGCGCCACCGCGCGGCTGTCGGCGACCAGCCGGTCGATGAAGCGCAGGCCCGCGACATCCGTCGTCAGCGAGGAATAGCGCTCGTCAAGCAGCGCCTTTTCCTTGTTGTCGAGCCCGGCAAGGGCCGCGTCGATGGCGTTGTCCTCATGCAGGCCGATCACGCCGAGCCGCCAGCCGGTCGCGCCGAAATATTTGGAGAATGAGTAGACGCACAGCGTGTTGTACGGACACATGGCGAACAGCGATACGAAATCATCCGCGAAGGTGCCGTACACATCGTCGGTCACGACGATCAGATCGCGGCGTTTGGTGTTGATGAGAGCCGCCAGTTTATCAAGACTGGAGCCGGACAGTTTGTAGGACGGCGGATTGCTCGGATTGACCAGGCAGAAGACCTTGATATCCGGGTCCTCAAGCCTGGCGATCTCCTCGTCGGGAAACTGCCATTCATTGTCCTCGTCCATGCGCACATCGACAATGTCCAGCGCGTAGTCCGGCAGCGGCGGTATTTCCAGATAAGGCGAGAATATGGGTGTTCCGAGCGCGATCTTGTCGCCGGGTGCGATCAGGCCGTTATTCTTGAGAGTCTGGAATATATAGGTCATGGCCGCCGTGCCGCCCTCGGTCGCAAACAGCGAGAAGGGGCCGCTCGACGGTTTTGGTCCGAACATTTCCTTGGCGATATAGGCGTGGACGATCTCCTCCGAATGCGTCAGCATGCGCGGCGGCACCGGATAGTTGCAGCCGAGGAAGGCGCCGACCATCTCGAAGAGGAAATCCTCCCGCTGCATTTCAAGCTGGTCGCGCACATAGGAAATCGAGGCGCGCAGGAAGGCGATGCCCTGGCAGTCGTCGAAGCGTGAGGCAAAGGATTCAAAGCGTTCCACCATGCCTTCCTTCTCCGGCAGTCCGCCGAAGCCGCTGTTGAGATAGGAATAGGACCGTTCGGCCTCCTGAAGTGCAAATTCGCCGAGGCGCAGAAAGGCGCGGCGCGGCTGCGTCGCCAGGAAATTCGGATTGCCGCGCCCGGCATTGAGCATGACACGCTGGGATTCGGTCTTTGCGACGGCAATGAGCTTGTCCTTGAGCTCGAAGGGGCTGAGCTCGGCAAAGGCGCTGAAATCTTCGTCCTGCATAAGGTGCTCCATTTAAGGCGAGGCGTTTTTGGTGATGATGCCGACGATCAGCGGCCCCCAGATCGTCAGGAAAACATTGGCGACGGCATAGGTGACGGTGAACGAGACCACCGGCGTCGCATTGCCGGCCTTGGCAAGCAGCGCCGCGAAGCCGGGATTGGCGCTGCGTCCGCCGACGACGCATGCCAGCGCCTCGATCGGGTTGCGGATGCGCAGCACATAGTAGGAGAAGAAAAAGATCACAATTTGCGGAATGATGGTGACGCCGACGCCCAGGAAGAACAGCGTCACGCCATATTGCTGCATGGTCGTCACCGCCTGCGGTCCGGCGGAGATGCCGACAATGGCGACAAAGACCGCAAGGCCGAAATCGCGCAGGAAATTCGACGCCCCCGACGGCAGGGCGGCGAATTGCGGATGGGTGCTGCGCAGCCAGCCGAACAAGAGCCCGGAGAGCAGGCAGCCGCCGCCGGTCCCGATCGTCACGGGGATGCCGGCGATCTTGAATTGGATCAGGCCCAAGAGGATGCCGATCGCCATGCCGAGGCCGAAGAAGACGAAATCGGTCACCGCCGCCGCGGAAATCCTGTAGCCGAGCAATCCCTGAACCCGGTCCAGATCCCTGGCGGCGCCGATGAACAGCAGTTCGTCGCCCCTGTGCAGCTCAAGCCCGTCAAGGTTGGGCAGGTCGCGGCCCATGCGTTTGGCGGCGATAAGGTAGACGCCGTGGCGGGTTCGTATGCCAAGCTCCTTGCGCATCGCGCCGATGGTCTTGCCGATGAATTGCGGGCGGGTCACGATGATCTCGCGATGTTCTTCCACCAGTTGGAAATGATCGGGCGCAACGGTTTCCGGTCCGAAATAGGGCGCCTTGTCCATCAACACGCCCACGACGCCGGTAACGGCAACCTTGTCACCCGGCTGCACCACCGTGTCGTCGCTGATGGCAAGGTTCTCGCCGTTGCGCAGAACCGCTTCGACGGCTGCATCATCCAGGTCCGTATCGATGGCGATGGCCGATTTGCCGGACGCCTTGCTGCCTTCGGTCACGTCATAAAGGCGCGTCGTCACCTTTCGAATGGCATTGAACTGGCCGGGTTCGAGCTGCGGGTTCCCGCCGGACATCTGCTTTGCAAGCTTGATGGCTTCCTGGCGGATGTCCCATTTCATGATCATGGGCAGGAACCAGGTCACGATGATGATCGGACCGAGATTGCCGAAGATGTAGCAGACCGCGTAGCCGACGGCGACATTGGTCTGCATCACCTTGATCTGCTCCGCCGTCACGCCGGCAAGTTTGGCGATGGCGTCCCCGGCGGTGCCGATGATGGCCGATTGTGTCAGCCCGCCTGCCGCAAGGCCGGCCGCCGTGCCGCGATCGAGGTCGAAGGCCCAGGCGCTGACAAGCACGCAGGTCAGGCCGACAAGGCACATGACGAAGGCCGAGACAAGCTGGTTCAGCGAGCGTTTGTTGAGCGAACGGAAGAACTGCGGTCCGCCCTGATAGCCCACCGCATAGATGAACATGGCGAAAAACACCGACTTCATCGCCGTATCGATATGAATGCCGAGCTGTCCGATGAGCACGCCGACGAGCAGCGAACCGGCAACGCCGCCGAGCACGAACTGGCCGATGGTCAGCTTGCCGACGACATAGCCGAGCGACACGGTGATAAACAAGGCCAGCAGCGGCGCTGCGTCGAACAGGCGATCGAGAAATTCCACCATTGCCAGCTCCAGCTGTCGGATATGTGCTGTATTCCCGCATCAATGTGTAACAGCAAGGCGCGTGGAAACAAGACGCGATTTTGATGCGCCGGCAGGGGGCCTTTGGCATGGCGCGCGATTTGAGCGTTGCGGTGCCGGCACAACGGGATCAATGTCATCCTGGGGCACGGCAAGGATGCGCAAATCCCGGTTCACCGGGGCCGCGCGCGTCCGTATCATCGAAATCAACCGCCTGACGTGCCGCGTGTATCGCCTTGTCCACCGCCCGATACGCCTTGAAATCGCGGGCCGTCGTACTTTTCTTTAAGTTTGCGGAACAGTCCGCAAATTGGGTGACGGAATATGGCTGAGGCAACAGCGCAGACAGGTCGCGCCGACGGCGATCTGACATTCAGGACGGAGGAGCTTGCGGGGCAGAAGCTCGCCCTGTGGGGGCGGATCCTCGCGCTCGCCGTCATCGCCGTTCTTTCGACAATACTGGCTCCGTGGCCCGGTCCGGTCTTCTACTATCCGCTGCTGTTGCTGTTCGTCGTCCTGGGGATCGGCGCCTATCGCGCCGAGAAGGCGCCCTGGCGCCGGGAATGGCACCGCTATGCATTTGTCTTCGCCGACTTTGCGCTGCTCTCCTTCGCGCTTCTTTACCCCAATCCGCTGATCCCCATCGACGTGCCGCCGCAATTCAGCCTCCGGTTCGGCAATTTCATCTACTTTTTTGTCCTGCTGGCGGGCCTGACCTACCTCTACCGCCCGGCACTCGTCCTGTGGGGCGGCATTTCCGCCGCCTTGAGCTGGTCGCTCGGTATTGCCATTCTCGCCAGCCTGCCCGGAGCGGTCGTCATGTCGCCGTCCGGCGAAGACAGGGAAGTGCTGTTGCAGGTGCTGGCCGATCCTTCGTTCATCGACCTCGGCGTAAGACTTCAGGAGGTGATCGTCCTTTTGTTGACCGCTTGCATGCTGGCGCTGGCGGTTTCCCGCTCGCGATCCATTGCATTGCGTCAGGCGGCGCTTGCGAGCGAGAGGACAAACCTGGCGCGATATTTCCCGCGCAAGACCGTCGATTTGCTCGCCACCCGCACCAACCCCCTGTCCCAGCCGCGTGAACACCGGGCCGCGGTGCTTTTTGCCGATCTGATTTCCTTCACCAACTGGGCGGAAGACCGCCCCGCCCAGGAAACCATCGGCGTGCTGCGCCAGATTCACGAATTGCTGTGCGATACCGTCTTCCGCCACGATGGAACGCTCGACAAATTCATCGGTGACGGCCTGATGGCGACCTTCGGAACACCGGAGCCGACGCAGCGCGATGCGGTCAATGCGCTGACCGCCGCCGTCGAAATGGCCGATGTTTTCAGGCTGTGGAAAGAGGCCAAAGAAGGAACCGACGCCGGCGAGCTGGAACTGGCGATCGGCGTTCACTACGGGCCGATCGTCATCGGCGACATCGGAACAAGCCGGCGCATGGAGTTTGCCGTCCTCGGCGATACGGTCAATGTCGCAAGCCGCCTCGAGCAGGCCAATCGCGAGATCGGCTGTCATTGCATCGTCAGCACCGCGCTCGTGGAGGCGGCCGAAGCCGAAAGCCCGACGGAAACGGCGGCCGCCCTGGCACGGCTGCGCCGGCACGGACCGATCACCCTGCGCGGCCGCAGCACGTCAACCGAGGTGCTGATGCTTGAATAGCCTCATCTCGCTCTAAAAGCGCCAGATCGTCTGCTCGCCTTCAAATCCCTTGAGCTCCGCCGTGCCGGCGACCTCGCAGCGCCGCGGGACATGACGGGCAAGCGCGCCGGAAAGGACATTGTCGCAATCAAGGTCCGCCGCTGCCGACAACAGCCGCGCCGTGTAGTTGACCGGCGGTCCGATGGCGGTGAAGTCGAGCCTGTCGCCGCCGCCGATATTGCCGTAATGGAAGGTTCCGCAGTGAAGCGCCGTGCGAAACCAAACGGCATCTCCGACCGGGCTTTCGCAAAGGGCCTCCATTCCCTCTTTGACCGCGTCCATCGCCGCGCCGGTCATCGCGGCAAGGCCCGCCTCGTCCTCGTAGGGAAAGATCGCGAAGAAACCGTCGCCCATGAATTTGAGGATTTCGCCGCCCCGCGCCGTCACCGGCGGCACGAGCCGGTCGAACGTGTCGTTGAGGAGGGCGACAAGCTCCGGGCCGGCCTTTTCGTTTGAAAGCCGGGTGAAGTCCTTCAGATCCACAAACAGGATGACGGCGGTGATTTCCTCCCCGTCGCCACGATGGACCTTGCCGTCGCGGATGAGCGTGCCGCTGTTGCGGCCCACATAGGTCGACAGGAGCACCGCCGCGTTGAACCGCAGCATATAGGTTTCCGTCAGCCGGGCGAGCGGCGCGTTGATGCGCCGCAGGGTCTCCAGATCCCCGTCGCTGAAACCGCCCTTCTGCGCCGATGACCAGGTGCACACATTGGTCTCGCCGGTGGTGTAGATCAGTGGTTGTGCCAGATAGTCGGTAAAACCCTGCTCGCGCAGTTCGCCGACGATGATGTAGTCCTCCGGGCAATCCGGCCGTTCCAGATGCCGCCTGATGGTGACCTGTTTTTCGACCACCCGGGGCAGGGGGTTGGACGTGTAGATCTCCTGATCGAAAGTGCGGAGTTGCGCATGGGCGATGTCGACGCCCTGGCCTTTGATCCAGCGGAACCGGCTGCCCAGAAGGTTGGGATGCAGCGTGTAAATGAACAGGACGAAACGGTCTATGCCCACGCCGAGGCCGACAAGCCCGTCGCATATCCCGGTGATGATCTCACGTGCATCGGCGCTCGGCCGTGCGCCATCGATCATCCAGTCCGTCAGGGCCTCGACCGTCGCAAATCGCGGCTTGCCCTTCTTCTGACTGTCTTTGCTGGCGGCACCCTGCTTCCTCCGCTTCAGCGGCCGGTCATGATCCGCAGTATACGGTCCAGCTCAGCTGTGGGCAAAGATATCGGTTTCGTCCCAGCCGATCAGATCGAGCCGCGCCCGGGTCGGCAGGAATTTGAAACAGGCCTCTGCATGCTTGACCCGCCCGTCCCGTTCCAGCCGCTCGCTCAGCCGGTCGCGCAGGGCGTGAAGGTAAAGCACGTCCGATGCGGCATATTCCAGCTGCGCCTCGCTGAGTTCGTCCGCGCCCCAGTCGGAGGACTGCTGCTGTTTCGAGATATCGATATCGAGCAGCTCGCGCAGATTGTCCTTCAGACCGTGCCGGTCCGTATAGGTCCGGGTCAGCCGCGAGGCGATCTTGGTGCAGAAAACCGGCTCGCAGGCAATATTGAGCGCATGGTGGAGGACGGCGATGTCAAATCGCCCGAAGTGGAAGATCTTGGTTTTCTTCCGGTCTTTGAGCAGCGCGGCCAGAACCGGCGCCCTCTTTTGCCCCTTGGCAATCTGGATCACATCCGCCGTGCCGTCGCCCGGCGACAGCTGCACGACGCACAGCCGGTCGCGATGCGGCTTCAGGCCCAGCGTTTCGGTATCGATGGCGATGTCGCCCCGATAACGCGCGGCGTCCGTTTCGCTGATGTCGCCCTTGTGAAGCCGGATCGTCATGAATGGTCCCCGTTCCCTCGATTCCAGAAGCGCCCGCTGGCGGGCGCGTGTCCGACATATCCTCTTAGCGGTTGCCCGTCCAGCCGCAAGTCCGGCTTCGGTCAATGATCGATGAACGACATGTTCTATTTTTGTTCTTGTTGATGCCTTGGCGATCGTGTATGACGTTCTGCAGCCGAAACGTGCAGGAGAGGCAGATGGTATCGCGCGTAAGCACGGTCTCTTTTCAGGGCATCAGCGCCGTCCCGATCGACGTCCAGGTCATGGTGGCGCCCGGCAAGGTTGGCATGAATATCGTCGGCCTGCCCGACAAGGCGGTTGCCGAAAGCCGCGAGCGCGTCCAGGCGGCGCTGCACGCGTCGGGCCTGTCGCTGCCGGCCAAGAAGGTCACGGTCAATCTGGCGCCCGCCGATCTGCCCAAGGAAGGCAGCCATTTCGACCTGCCCATCGCGCTCGGCCTCATGGCGGCGCTGGGCGCGATCCCCGCCGATGCGCTTTCCGGCTATGTGGTGTTGGGCGAACTCTCGCTCGACGGAACCATCGCCGCGGTGGCCGGTGCATTGCCTGCGGCGATTGGGGCCAATTCGGTGGGCAAGGGTCTCATATGCCCCTCGGGCTGCGGCCCGGAGGCCGCCTGGGCAAGCGCCGATCTCGACATTCTCGCCCCGCGCAGCCTCATTGCCATGGCCAATCACTTCAAGGGAACGCAGGTGCTTTCGCGCCCCGAGCCGGCCGTGCGCGGCGCGCCCGACGATCTGCCCGACCTTGCCGATATCAAGGGCCAGGAAATGGCGCGGCGCGCCCTGGAGGTCGCCGCGGCCGGCGCGCATAACCTCTTGATGTCCGGTCCGCCCGGCTCGGGAAAATCCATGCTGGCGGCCCGGCTGCCGTCGATCCTGCCGCCGCTTGCGCCGGCCGAGCTGCTTGAGGTCTCGATGATCCATTCGATTGCCGGCCTTTTGACCGGCGGCGAGCTGTCGGACCGGCGGCCCTACCGCGCCCCGCACCATTCCGCCTCGATGGCCGCCATGGTCGGCGGTGGCGTCAGGGCCAAGCCCGGTGAGGTCTCGCTCGCCCACAACGGCGTTCTGTTCCTCGACGAGTTTCCCGAATTCACGCCACAGGTGCTCGATTCGCTGCGCCAGCCGCTCGAAGGCGGCGAATGCGTCATCGCCCGCGCCAACCATCATGTGAGCTACCCGGCGCGCATCCAGCTTGTCGCCGCGATGAATCCCTGCCGCTGCGGCATGGCCGGCGAGCCCGGCCATGTCTGTGCCAGAGGCCCGCGCTGTCAGGCGGATTATCAGGCCCGTATCTCGGGTCCGCTGCTCGACAGGATCGATCTGAGGATTGCCGTGCCGGCGGTCACCGCGACCGATCTCATCCGGCCCGGCGCCAGCGAGACGAGCGCCGATGTCGCCAGGCGCGTGGCGCTGGCACGCGCGCGCCAGACCGAGCGTTTCAGCGCGCTCGCCATGCCGCAGATCACGTCCAATGCGCTTTGTCCCACCTCGCTGATCGAGACGGTCGCAAAGCCTGATGCGCCGGCGGCAAGCCTGCTGCAGGACGCCGCCGAGCAGATGAAATTCTCCGCCCGCGCCTATCATCGTATCCTGAAAGTGGCGCGCACGCTCGCCGACCTCGAGGACACGGGCGATATCGGCCGCATGCACATCGCCGAGGCGATCTCCTACCGCCTGCCGGGCGACGGCATGGCAGCCGCAGCGTGAGAAGCGCCGCCGGAAACCGGCGACGCTTGTCATTATCGATTGTCAGCCTGCGAGCGGACGCGCCGCAATCCCAACCGGGTGATCGTGTACGGCCCGCCGCCCTTCGAGGCGATCAGCCGGCGACGTTTGAGCTTTCTGAAAAGCTCCAGCGAACAGCCGCGCCAATACCAGCCGTCGCGCGTGACGCAGGAATTGTCGACGATGCGGCCCCGTTCATCCTTTTCGACAAGGATATGGCCGCCTTGAGCAAGCAGGTGAAGCACCCGCTGCTCGGGTCTGGAAATGTCCATTGGATTGTCCGAAATCTATGCGCAAAAAAACCGCCGCGGCATCGCCATCGGCAGTGTTCTGATTGTCGCCCGGTCTTGCCTGACCGGGCTTTACCGGGCCTCTTCTCGTCCGCGCATAAAGACTCCGTTTTTGATGGCGCTTAGCCCGGACTTCTCACCGCGTGGTCTGATTGGATTATTTGTTGTTCAGTGCTGTGGGTTTTGAG
>NZ_CFHWAF010000146.1:0-2276 GCF_984452065.1 Hoeflea sp.
TGCGGCCTCGACACCGCCCCGATCCTCCATCCAAAGGGGCCGATTGCCCTCGCCGAGCGCGATCTCATATTCACCGCGATCTATGTGATGATGATCGTCGTGATCCCGGTATTCGTACTCGCCTTTCTTTTCGTCTGGCGCTACCGGGCGTCCGGCGGCAAGGGCAAATACACTCCGGACTGGTCCTATTCCGGCAAGATCGACGCCCTCATCTGGCTGGTCCCGGCGCTGATCGTGGCGACACTCGGCTACCTGTTATGGACAACCACGCATAAGCTCGACCCCTACAAGGAACTCGCCTCCTCCGAGCAGGCCATCGAGGTCCATGCCATCGCGCAGGACTGGAAATGGCTGTTTCTCTACCCGGAATACGGCATCGCCACGGTCAACGAACTGGCGTTTCCGAACGAACGCCCGCTGGCACTGAAGATCACCTCCGATACCGTCATGAATTCCTTCATGATCCCGGCCCTCGGCGGACAGATCTACGCGATGGCCGGCATGACGACACGGCTCCATCTGATCGCTGACGAGCCCGGGCAATTCACCGGCCGCAACACGATGTACAGCGGCAACGGTTTCGCGGACCAGCACTTCCAGGCCCATGCGATGACCAATTCGGATTTCGATGCCTGGGTTCAAAAGGTGCGTTCCGGCGGGAAATCGCTCGATGCGGCGGCCTACACGGTTCTCGCCGAACCGAGCATCGCGCACGGCGTTGAATATTACGCGCGGTACACCCCCAATCTTTTTGACACCATCCTGGCGAAATACGCGTCGCGGCCGGCGCATAAATCGCAGATGACCGATCACTAGAGTGAGGACAGGATGCTTGGACGACTGACGATCGATGCCTTTCCGTTCTACAGCTGGGTGGCGATGGCCGGTGCCGGCGTGACCGTCCTCGGCGGGCTGATCGTCATCGGCCTGCTGACCTATTTCAAGGCATGGCGCTATTTCTGGACGGAATGGATGACCAGCGTCGATCACAAGAAGATCGGCATCATGTATATCGTCCTGGCGCTCGTCATGCTGCTGCGCGGCTTCATTGACGCCATCATGATGCGGGCGCAGCAGGCCTTCGCCCTCAACTCGGAAGGCTACCTGCCGCCCGATCACTTCGAACAGATCTTCAGCTCGCACGGCACGATCATGGTGTTTTTCATGGCCATGCCGTTCCTGACGGGCCTCTTCAATATCGTCGCCCCGCAGCAGATCGGAGCGCGCGACGTCGCCTTCCCGTTCATGAACTCCGTCAGCTTCTGGCTGACGGCGGCGGGCGCGGGTCTGGTTCTCGTCTCGCTCGTTGTGGGCAAGTTCTCGGAAGCCGGATGGACCGGCTATCCGCCGTTTTCCGGCATTGAATACAGCCCCGGCGTCGGCGTTGACTACTGGCTCTGGGCGCTGATCGTCAGCGGGGTCGGAAGCACGCTCACCGGCATTAATTTCGTTGTCACCATCCTGAAGAAACGGGCGCCCGGCATGACGCTGATGCGCATGCCGATGTTCTCCTGGACCACGCTTGTGGTCAGCGTGCTGATGGCCTTCGCGTTTCCGGCGCTGACCGTCGTCGCGATCCAGCTTGGCCTCGACCGCTATCTCGAATTCCACTTCTTCACCAATGGCGATGGCGGCAACATGATGAATTTCGCCAATCTGCTGTGGATATGGGGACACCCCGAGGTCTACATTCTCATCCTGCCGGCGTTCGGCGTCTATTCCGAAGTCGTCGCGACCTTCTCCGGCAAACGCCTTTTCGGTTACGATTCGCTGGTCTACGCCACCGGCTGCATCGGTATCCTGTCCTTCACGGTCTGGCTGCACCACTTCTTCACCATGGGCTCCAGCGCCAATGTGAATGCGTTTTTCGGGATCGCGACCATGGTGATAGCCGTGCCGACCGGTGTGAAGGTGTTCGACTGGCTGTTCACCATGTATCGGGGGCGGATCGTGTTCCATCCGTCCATGTACTGGACAATCGGCTTTATCGTGACCTTTGTCATCGGCGGCGTCAGCGGTGTGCTTCTTGCCCTGCCGCCCGCCGACTACCTGATGCACAACTCGACATTCCTTGTCGCCCATTTCCACAACATGCTGATACCCGGCGCGCTGTTCGGCTATCTCGCGGGCATGAACTACTGGTTCCCAAAGGCTTTCGGCTTCAAGCTCGACGAGACCTGGGGTATCCGGGCCTTCTGGTTCTGGATCGTCGGCTTCTACCTGGCCTTCATGCCGCTTTACGTACTCGGCTTCATGGGCATGGTCCGGCGCATGGA
>NZ_CFHWAF010000146.1:2286-3869 GCF_984452065.1 Hoeflea sp.
GCATGGAGCATTACAACGTGCCCGAATGGCAGCCCTATCTTCAGGTCGCGGCGGTCGGCGCCGTGCTGATCATGATCGGCATCGGCTGCATCATCATGCAACTGATCGTCAGCGTACGCGAACGGGCGCGGAACGTCGATGTCACGGGCGATCCGTGGAACGGACGCACGCTGGAATGGGCAACCGCCTCACCACCCGCCCCGTATAATTTCGCCGTCATCCCGCATGTCGAGGACATCGATGCCTTCGCCGATATGAAACGGCGCGGCGTCGTCGGCGAAAAGCCGCAACACTACGAGGACATTCACATGCCCAAGAGCACAGGCGCCGGCGTCATTCTGGGCGCGCTCGGCTTCCTGCTCGGCTTTGCGATGATCTGGCACATCTACTGGCTGGCGGCCATCTGCCTCGTCGCCGTGCTCGCCGTGCTCGTCATGCGCTGCAGCAACGATGACGACGAATATACGATTACGGCCGCCGAGGTGGAGGCGTTCGAGAAGACGAGGATCCACTCGTCTTTGACGATCCCTTCCGATGCCGAGGTGGCGGGCGCCGCGGCCGGCAAACGACCGCAACCCGGAAACATCTGACATGACGATGGCGGACACATCCACCGCAGATCACGGCACCCTGGCGCTCGGCGGCGGCAAGGAATTCGAGGAGCGTGAATTCGGCTTCTGGCTCTACCTGATGACGGATGCCATCATCTTCGCGCTGATGTTTGCGACCTATGTGGTCATGAGCGGCAACATCGCGGCCGGCCCGGATGCCAAATCGCTTTTCGACCTTCAACACGTCGCGGCTGAGACGCTGCTCCTGCTGCTCTCGAGCATCACCTTCGGCTTCGCGACGCTTTCCTCGCTTGAGCGTCAGAACAACCGGGTCATTGTCTGGCTGCTTGTCACGGCGCTTCTCGGTGCCGGCTTCGTCGCCATGGAAGTGACCGAGTTCGTGAGCATGATCAATGCCGGTGCCGGGCCGGGCACCAGCGGGTTCCTGTCGGCCTTCTTCACGCTGGTCGGCACCCATGGACTGCATGTCACCGCCGGCATTGTCGGCATTCTGGTGATGGTCGGGCAAGTGGCGGTCAAGGGACTGACCAATCCGGTGCGCTCGCGTCTCTACCGGCTGGGCCTGTTCTGGCATTTCCTCGACATCGTCTGGATCGGGATCTTCTCGGTCGTCTATCTGCCGGGGATCCTGTCATGAGCCAGCGGGCCGCCACGCACACCTACCGGGCCTATCTGACCGGTTTCATCCTCGCCCTGATCCTCACGGCCATCCCCTTTGCGCTTGTGTGGACCGGGGCGCTGACCACCGGAACGACCCTGATTGTCATCGCGGTTGCGGCGTTCGCGCAGGTGCTGGTGCATATGTACTATTTCCTGCACCTCAATCTGAGGACCACACCGCGCGAGAACCTTCTGGCGCTCGCATTTGCCTGCGTGCTGATCTTTATCCTCGTCGGCGGCACGCTGTGGATCATGTTCGATCTGCACTACAGAATGATGGGCTGACGGCACGGTCGGCACGGCGTGGAGACGGCTTTGCCCGATGGGATTCAAGCCGGCATAACGGCCTGC
>NZ_CFHWAF010000146.1:3879-10713 GCF_984452065.1 Hoeflea sp.
CTGCAAAAAAAAGGAACCGCCCCTTGTAAGGTCAAGGGCGATTTGGTACATGCGGCGCGCCGGTAACGGCTCTACCACGTGCGGTCGTGGCGGAATTGGTAGACGCGCAGCGTTGAGGTCGCTGTGGGGCAACCCGTGGAAGTTCGAGTCTTCTCGACCGCACCAATCAATTTCTTTTAAAGTATTGTATTTACTACCTAAATCGCGATAGCGATAATTGCTGCTTGGCCTGTTTTGAAAATTTGTGTTACAGATTGTGATACATATTGTGTTACACGCCCTGCCCTTCAGGTGGTCAATTGTCCAAGAGCGTCATTCCCAAGCGTCAAGAAAAGCAGAGTCACGAACCGGACCCAGATCGCTATTTGCAATGCCGGGCTGGGCACTGGCATTACTATCGCCGCGTCCCTAAAACCGCCAAGGCGGTAGACAAGCGCGTGTTCGTCCGGACGGCCCTCAATACTAAGTCTCAGGAAATCGCCCGTGTGCGGCGTGACGCGCACGAAAGGGCCGATGACCTCTACTGGTCCGGACTATCCAGCAATCGCGATGTGGAGCGCCATACGAAGCTCTATGAGGCTGCTATCAACCGTGCCCGGCTCATGGGCTTTGTCTATATGGAAGCCGACCAGATTGCGGCCACCGCTCCGCTACCCGATATTCTCCAGCGTGTCGCCAAGGCGAAACAAGCGTCCGCTTCCGAAACGGCCGCGCTCCTGGGTGGCGTGTCAAAGCCGAAGCTGCTCGTTTCCGAAGCCATGGAATTCTATATCGACACACTTGGCAAAGATGAAATCCGTGGACACAGCCCGGCGCAAATCAAAAGCTGGAAAAAGGTCAAATGGCGCGCGTCGGCCAATTACATCAAGGTGTCTGGCGACAGGCCGTTGCTTGAGGTTTCACGGGCAGACGCACAGTCGTTCTATGACTGGTGGAGCAAGCGGATCGACCGCCGCGAAGTCGGGCCAAGCGCAGCCAATCGCGATCTCGGCAATATGCGCAAGCTGTTTCGCCGCTTTACCGAGTGGCATGATCTGGACGTTCCCAATCCGTTTGACGGGCTGAACTTCAGCGAAAAGAAAAGCCGCAAGAAAAAACGGCCGCCCTTCTCGGTGGACTGGATAAAAACACGCTTTCTCAGTCCCGGCCCGCTTCAGCAATTGAACCTTGAGGCCCGTATCATCTTCCTGACTTTGATCGAAACGGGCGCGCGGCCGTCCGAACTATGCAATCTTTCACCGGATCGCATTCGCTTGAGCCACGACGTGCCGCATCTGGCGTTCGAAGAGGAAGACGGGCGCGTTCTGAAATCGGAATCGAGCGCGCGCCTGGTTCCCCTGGTCGGTGTCGCCCTGGCGGCAATGCAGATGGCTCCAGGCGGCTTTCCCCGCTATCGCGACAAGGAAACGCTTCTATCCAATACCCTGATGAAGTTCCTGCGCACGAATGATCTGCTGGAGACGCCAGACCATAAGGTCTATTCACTGCGCCATGCGTTCGAAAAGCGTATGCTGGAAGCCGGCCTTACCGACGATTTCCGGCGCATGATGATGGGACATGTCATTGAGCGGCCGGAATATGGCGACGGCGGCGCGCTGGAGTGGCGGCGCGATCAGTTGCTGAAAATCGCCCTGCCCTTCGATCCGTCGATTATTTAGTGTTCTTTTGCGCCTGTGAGGCCGCATAGCGTTGCCGGGCGGCGTCGAGGCGGGATTTGAGGCGCGGACCCTTGGCGGCAAGTTCTTCCCGCTCCCGCTCCAGCCGGTCGAATATGCAGATGAACTTTTCGCCGTCCTTATGGCTTTCGATCAGATCCGCAAGTTGCGCCATGGCGCAGTCTATATCTTCAAGCGTAACTCGGTCGCGCCCGTGCATCAGAAAAGGTTCCGCTGCGATGAATGTTGTATGGTGCCGGCCGTTACCGCTTTGACCGGTTCCCACTTGAAGAAACCAAGCTTTCCCTTGGCCGGAATGAAATCAACCGCCTTGGCGTCCTTCAGGACAAGGCCGGACGAACCCATGAACCATGGGCTGTCGCTGTGCCGGACGATTTCTATAAGTCTCGCTGTTCCGACAATGCCGCCACGCGGTAGCGCTTCCATCGCCGGGCAGCGAATGCCAATCCCGTTCATGAAGCGCGCAGCATCTTCATATTCACCCTTGGTCATGCCCTGGGCAGCATGGATGCAGAACGGCCCGCTGAAGCGACGTGCGGGATTGTTCTCGCTCCAGCAACGGTTCTCGATATCCTTGCCGGCACTGACAATCGCCCATGCCCAAGGCTGACGTATCGACAGGGCGAACAATGGAAGTTCAGTCATTGTCGGGCCTCCAGCCGTCGCGGATCGCGCGCACGTGGCGGCTGACCGCCATGGCGCTTAAGCCGAGTGCTTCGGCACATGCGGTTTGCGTGGTGCATGGATTGTTGCGATAGAAAGCCAAGACGCGGGCGCGGTTATGCTCTCCACGTTCCCAGCCGTGCAATTCGTCGCCGTCTTTCGCATCTGGCGTCGAGCGGGCAAAGGTTCCGCCATAGTCGCATGTCAGGGCGCGCACTGCATGCTCGCCGCCTACAAAGGCCGGCACCATTTGGCCGCCAAACAGCAACGACAGATATACGCATCCTGTTGCCGCCACTTCCGCTATTTCATCATCGGACAAACGCCATTTGGTGACGCATGTCCCTTTGTTGGTGAAGGCGCGAACGGTCGAAGCATCATCGCGGCCACGCGGTGGACCGAAGCAGGTGTTGGTTCCTTCAAAGTCGATACACTCGCCCATCAGTCATGCTCCAATTCGGCCCGATTGCAGTCCGGACAAGGAACCGTCCGTCCTGGGCAACCCGGTTTTGTTGTGCCGCCCGGACAGTCACAGGAAGGCCAATGGCCGCACTCAAAGATGAAACCCTTGTTGCCGCAGGTGGAGCAATCATCCCCCGGCTTTCTGCGCCGCCACTTGGCTGTGCGCACGGCCGCAAATTCGGCGGGGTCCGCGTCGATCTTCGCCCGGTGCCGGCGTATCACGTCTACGATTTCGCGACGGCCGACCGGCTGTGCGCCGTGGCGGATCGCTTCTTTGCGCTTGGACAGGCAGATATCGAAATGCGGATGGCCGCCGGCCTGAAACCACTTGCGGTCAACGCCGATCCTGTCCGCCATTTCCAGCAATTCGGAAACGCTGTCGGCGACCATGTGGCACATCTTCATGCGGCCGTAGGGCGTGCGCATATTATCGACGTAAACAGTCATCAATCCCCCCTCACCTGATATAGAAATGCTTGGCGCGGTACTGCGCATTCATGCGGTTCGCTTCTGCCGGATCGTTGTATGACTGCCGGCCGGCTTCCCTGTCTTCGCGCTTCCAGGCTGTCGCCATGGCACAGGCGAGCGACCAGAAACCCAAAAGCTTTGCCGCTTTGCGTTCGTGCCGAAGGCCCATGAACACGTCATAGAGACACGCGCCGCGTGTCGCCCGGCGATTGTTCCAGGACTTGCGGCAAACAGGGCCGCAAAAGCGCTGCCCGTTCAAACGGCTCTCAAGCGGCTTGAGGCATTCGTGACAATGCGGCATACGCTGCTTATCCATCATGCAGGCCTTTCCCGTTTTTTGGCGGTGCGGTTAGTCGGCCTAAATCCGGGCCAGCCGCGCCGACAGTGACGCGCGGATTTGCTCTTCGCGTTCGAGTACGCCCCGGTAAATTTCGTGGTCTATGCGCTCTTCAATCGCGGCTTGAACGATTTCCTTTAACCGCCTTGGCGGTATGGCTTCGGCCTGGGTGGTCATGCCGCTGAAGGATCGTCTATCCGTCGCCTTGGGCGGCGCGGTCGGCAAGCGCATGTCGCGTATCTGTGGTTTGGTGACGGCAAGGCGGGTCACGGTCACGTCGCCGCCATAGTGGGCAACGAAGGCGTCAAGGTCTTCGTCCAGGCTCTTGACCATATGAACGCCGGAAGGATCGTGATCGCCGATATGGAGAATTTCGACGGCCTCATGATCCGCGATCTCGGATGCGAGATTGTGCTTTGTCGTCACGCTGTCGAAACCACCAGACGACAGAACGGACACGCCGTAATCCCTGCAATAGTTGGCAAGCTGTGGCAGCATGCCGGACGCTTCGCACCAAACCATGACATGAAGCGGCTGGCCTTCCTGGCGCTCCAGGCGGAAGCTACGGGCAGCGCTTTTGTAGCTGTCGATCATATGTTCTTCGTCATCCCAGCCATGCGGCGTGTTGCGCCGCAGACCGTCATCACGAATTTGGTACATGGCGATCCACTTCGCGCGCCGGGCTCGGTTCATGGTTTCGCAAAGCCGCTTGTATGCCTTTTCCGTCTTGTCGTACTCAAAGTTGGAAACCAGCATGTAGAAAATCTGCCGGAGCGTCAGAGGCAGAATGTCACTGTTTTCCGTCAATATGGATTTGACGTTCTCGACAAGTTCAACGGTGTCAGCGCGCGGGTTCCAATCGTAAATGAATCCCCTGGGACGGTTCGTTGTCATGATCGTGTTCCCTTTCCTATCGGCCCTGCCGCCACGCCTCGAAATCGCGGCAATGGGCAAGCCAGCGCTGCTGCGCGGCGGCGTCTGTATTCAGTTCTTTCTTGGACTGGATGCGCACGGCGGCGCGCTGTGCGGCTTCAATGGCTTCCGTGCCGGCTCCCGGTTCCAGGCTGTGCCCTTGCTCCAAATACCGGATATAAAGCGGTTCGCCGCATTTGATGGCGGCCTGGGTGGCATAGTTCCGATTGATCAGCGCCGGCGGCGCAGTGGCCGGTTGCCTTTGCTTCAAGCGTTCGATTTCCTGGAACGATCGATCAATCAGGTTCAGAAGAAAGCCGATATCCGCATAGGCGCTGCCGAGATATTCAATCTGTTCGCGCGGTACGTCGGCGGCAAATTCAGCCGTGGGTTCAAACTGGCCCGTCTGCGGGTCGCACCACAGAACCGTTGCGCCGCCAAAAAACCCGAACGACATTTCGGCTGTCTCGGCGTGGCGGGTGCGGATCGCCCGCAAGCGCCGCGCGACACGCTTACGCGGGTCTTCCGTCATGGGGCTATCATGGAGCGCGCGGCTGGCGACGTTCACGGCCGTTGCTCCCCGCTGTCGCTGCCATCGCCGGCCGTCTCAACCCCTTCATGAATGATGGGCACGATTTCCCGCAGGAGCGCCCGGCAATCGGTTTCGAAATCGGGCATGCTCTCGCACGGTTCGGCCGGCGGGCATTGCTCCCACTGGCACCATGCGTTGAGCTTCTTTTGCAAAAGCGTTGCCTTGTCGGCCGCCAACTTCAGGGCGTCGGGATTAATGCGCGCGCTCATACAGGCTTTTCCCCATAGAGCGCCACAATCAGCCGTTCCCAGCCTTCCCAAAGACCATGCGCCGCGCCGGCCACGCAAAGCAGTAAGACAAGGCTGGCAAGGCCGCTGATGATTGCGGCTGTGCGGTCGATTTTTTTTGCACTCGTGCTGGAAGACGACATCATACAACCGTCTCCAGTGCGTCTCCGCCCCACTGTTTTGCCATGGCTGTGGCGATACCCGGAAAGAAGCGCGACCGGTCCTTCCAGCGGTTCGGTCCCGGTGGTGCCCGATGTACGCGGGACCATGCCTTGTGTTCGGGTGTCCCCGCCTTGGGCGGTGTCAGTTTGTTAGTCGGCACCAAAGAAGGAAGGTTTCGGCAGTAAAGGCCTGTTGCCTTGAAAAACGGTTCGCCGAACCACCAAGGCTGAACAATTTGGGGTTTCGCCAGATCGGCCGGCATACGTTCGCGGGCATGCTTGTGCATGATGGGGTTTTCCAGCGCCACGCAGTCAATGGGTGCGTTCCAGAAATCGCAAAACAGCGCCGCGCCTTCGTCCAGTTCAGCCCACATGCTTTCAAGCGTGCGGCCGCGCGGCGGCTTTGTCAGCCAGCGAACGCCGGAGTTGCAAAGGCGTGTGCATGGCGGATGCGCAACCATAAGCAAATCCCAGCCATCGCCGAGATAGTCGCGCGCGTCACCGGTGATATGGCGGTTGCTGAAGTCCTCGGCAGGCAGCAAATCGCATGACCATGCATCGTGCCCTAAAGCCAGAAAGGCATTTCGGACGGTGCCGGAGTATTCGCAGGCAACCAAAATCCGAAGTGATTTGACTGGCTTGTGCATTCAGTTCTCCCTTTCCGCCTCCCTCGGGCCGCGCCGACCGGGTTTCCGGATTGGTCAACGCGGCCCTGTCCGTGGGAGGACGGACGTTAGGCGGCGTGCTTGATGTGTTTTGTTGAGAGAGCGGCGGCCCTGTTGCGGGCCTTTTCGCCATAGGTAGAGATTTCAGCTTCGGTGAAGCCTTCGCGCTTTAGGTCGTCTTCGCTGGCATCGCCTTTGAGGCTGACCAGCTCCTGCATGATTTCGGCCATTGCCCGAGCAATGGTGCGGGAACGGCGGGCGCGGATAATCCTTGCGTAATTCATCATGTCGTCTCCGTTGGGTACGGAGTGCATAGTAGCCATATTGGCTATATTTGTGTCAAGTTAAAAATTGCCAATTTGGCTACTATTGGCAATACCTCCGTCAAACCCGGTTGCATGGGAGGATCAGATTGCAGTTTGGTCAGGCGATCCAGAAACGCTTTGTTGAGGGGAAGTAACGCCACAACAGAGCCCAATTTATAGGGGCACCTGCTTATTCGCCGCCATACAATGGGCAGTTGATGAAGTCCTCCTTACTACGTAAAATAGTTGGCGTCTTATAACCTCGCACAACCGTATATTTTGCCTCGCTGCCAAGGGGTCATTATGGATATTTTCGGTCGTGTCCCCTGAAGTGGTGTAGCAGTGCGTTAGCAAAGCCGTTCGCGA
>NZ_CFHWAF010000147.1:0-10633 GCF_984452065.1 Hoeflea sp.
GGTTGGCCGCGAAGGGGTTCCACTGGTGGAACGAGACGAAGACGACATAGAGGAACGGCAGTACGCCGCAGAGGAACAATATGACGAGCGTCGGGGCGAGCAGGAGCCAGCCGAGTCTCTTGGATTGCATGGGCGCTCCTCCTGGGCCGCATCAGATATACCCGCCGGCCGTCCGGCGATCCAGCGCATTCCCGGGCCGCCGCCCCCGGGGCGGCGGCCCGTCAGGCTAACCGGGGAGGATTACTGGCGGTAGCCCAGATTGGTCATTTCCTCTTCCGCCGCCGAGGCCATCCGGTCAAGGCCCTCGGAGGCGCCGAGGGCACCGGTGAGGATCTGGTAGAAGATCGGCGCGGTCGCCTCGCGCACCTGGGCGTGGAAGGGGTATTCGGGCGCGCCCTTGAACAGATAGCCCTGATCGCGGAGCATCGAATAGTAGCCGCGCAGTTCCGCGTCGAGTTCGGTGACCTTCGGCGCGTCATACGTCGAGGTCAGGGTGATGCGCGGGGCGGCCACCGCCCAGTCTTCCTGAACCTCCGGCAGGGCCATGAATTGCAGGAACAGCAGCGCCGCGTCCTGGTTCTTCGAGGTCACGGGCAGGCCGAACGCGCCGCCGTCATAATAGCCGATATAGCCCTCGCCGGCTTTGGCCTGTTCGAGGACGCCTTCGGCCAGCGGCGGCAGCGCCACGCCGACATTGCCGACCACGCGCGACTGCGTTTCGTCCGTGGCGATCCACGCCGCGTTCTCGCCATAGACGAGCCCCTGGGCGGCGCGCCCTGCCGCGAAGGTGGTCGCCACCTCGCTCCATGTGGACTGGGGCGATTCCGGCGGCGCGATGTCGCGCATCGACAACCACCAGGCCAGCGCCTGCTTGGCGGCGTCGGAGTTCATCCCGCCGCCATTGGCGACGCTGGCGGCGTAGTTGGCCTCCGGCACGATGCCCCAGTCATAGACGCCGAAGGTCGGCGCGACGGATTCGAAGAACTCGTACCAGGATGCCGGGTGGCCGGTATGGGCCTGCGCCGTGGTGCCCCATATATCCTCGTCGCGCTCGGCGAAGTAGTCGGTGAAGAACTGCGCGATCTCGGCGTACTCGGCATGGGTCGTCGCGGGCTTAAGCTCGCGGCCCGCGGCCTCCTGGAACGCGGCGCGGATATCGTCGTCCTCGAACAGGTCGGTCCGGTAGAGATAGATCTTGATGAAGGCTTCCATCGGGATGCCGAAGAGGTTCCCGTTCTCGCCGCGGAAGTTGTCGGCGAAGCTGGTGAAGCTGGCCTCGTCGTAGTTCGGCGCCTTGAGTTCGGGGGTCTCTCCCAGTGCCGCGGTCACATCGACCAAGAAATCGCGCGCCAGATAGGCATAGACGATGTCCTGCTCGATATAGACCAAGTCATAGATGCCGGTCCCGGCCTCCATGTCCTTGATGGCCTTGTCGTACATCTGGTCCCAGGACGTGGTTTCCACATCGACGCGGATGCCCGTCAGTTCCTCGAACCGGGGGGCCAGCACGTCCGAGATGAAGTTCGATGGAGGCGTCGACTCCGTTACGCCCCGCAATGTGACGCCCTGGAATTCAGCGCTGGCCTCTTTCCACCATTCCTCGTTTTCGATCTTCAGGTCTTGTGCGAATGCCGCACCAGCGGCGAGCGCCAACACCAGCGCAGACGCGCTGAACCTAGTTGCGAAGATCATGAGCTTTCCTCCCGTGGTTCTTGACGAGCATAACCCTGCTCAATTTGATTTCTAGCCGTATTTGTATTGCTTCGCAACATACTTTTTGCAATAATGCGATTCCACACATCTCCACAAGAGGCAAAGCCTTCACCTTGCCATTATGTGGCGTTGAATGCCATAAATCTACTATATCTGGTAAAATATGGAAAATTTCGAAGCCAAACTTTTTGTTGCTTTGCCATATATAATCGCCTAGTCAATAGCGAAATGCAGACATTTCGGGGGAGGGGCGAGGCATGCGTCGACTTGGTATTCACTCTTTTGTTTGGACAGGCGGTCAAACCCAGAACGGGCTTGAGATGGCGCTCGATAAATCCGCCGAGCACGGCTACGACATGATTGAGTTCGCATATCTGCGCCCTGAAAAATTCGACCTCGATCGACTTGCCCAAAAGGCTCAAGAGCTTGGCATCGAGATTGTCGTCACCATGGGCCTTCCGGCTCAAGCGGATGTCTCGAGCGAAGACCCCTCGGCTGTCGCCAATGGCACCGCGATGCTTTCGGATGCCGTCAAGGCGGTGCGGGATATCGGCGGAATCCGGCTCGGCGGCATTCTCTACTCGATGCACGGCAAGTACGACGCGATGCCGACCCGCGACGGATGGATGAACAGCGCGGGCGCCATTGCCGCAACGGCCGATGTTGCCAAGGATTGCGGCGTTGAGATTGTCCTGGAGGTCGTCAACCGTTTCGAGAGCAACCTGTTGAACACCACCGCGCAGGGACTCAAGTTTATCGAAGACACGGGGCGCAACGACGTATACCTGCATCTCGACACCTTCCACATGAACATCGAGGAAGCCAGCCCGGCCGACGCAATCCGCCTCGCGGGAGATCAGTGCAGATATTTCCACTTCAACGAAAATTACCGTGGATTCCTGGGAACGGGCACGATTGATTTCCCGAGTATCTTCACTGCACTTGTCGATATTGGCTACGACGATCGAGACGTCGTTTTCGAGAGCTTTTCCAGCGCGATCGTCGATGAAGCGCTCAGCCGGGTCTGCGGCATCTGGCGCGATACCTGGGATGACAATAATCCCCTCGCGGCACACGCGCGCCGGTTCATTGAACAAAAATGGGCGGAGGCGGTGCGTCGCCGAAACGTGAATGCAAAACCTTAACGGATATTGTTCCCGGCCCTATTCTCCAGGGATTTCGGACTGCAGACAGGAACAAACGATGTACGAGCCCACCTTCGCCAGCAGTTCGCCCCGAAGAATCCGCCGAAGCAATTCGATTGCCGCCCTTCAGGCCTTGTTCGAGCATGGGAGCCTCAGCCGTGCGGAGCTTGCGCGACATCTCGGACTGAACAGGTCATCGTCCGGGAGCATCGTCTCGGAGCTTGCAGCAAGCGGGCTTGTGCACGAAGTCGACGATCAAGAGCGCGACAAGCGCGCCGGTCGGCCAGGCATTCTATTGGAACTCGATCCGCAGGCGGCCTTCTTCGCGGGAGCGGAGATTGGCGTTGAACACATCACGACACTCCAGATCAACTTGATGGCCGACATTTGCTCCTTTCGCGTCGAGCCCTTCGATGGGCGCACCGTATCGGCTGAGAAGGCAGTGCAACTGGCCGTGCGCCAGGCGTTTGATGGCATGCCCGCCAACATCGCCGAGGGTCTGGAAGGCTTTGGCCTGAGCGCGCCCGGACAGATGGACCGGAAAGGCCGAGTGAGCGTCGCGCCCCTGCTTGGCTGGAAGGATGTAGATCTGGCCGGGCTGACGAAAACAGCGCTCGACGGAGAACTTCCCGTGCTCGTGGACAATGAAGCCAACGCTTTCGCCTTTGGTGAAAGCTATCGCAATCATGAGTCCAAGACGGGCGTGACGCTGGTTCTTGTTATCGAAACCGGCGTTGGCGGGGGAGTTGTCATCGACGGCAAGGTGTTCCGGGGAGGGCATGGCCTCGCCGGTGAAATCGGCCACCTGAACATGAGCGACGGGAAAGAACTCGAGCAATCTCTCGGGCTGGATCACCTTCTGAGGTGTCACCAGTCGGAGCTGGGCTTGCCCGAAAGCTCGTTGGCACGCGTTCTCGCTGATGTGCGCGACCGCGTGCCGGCGGCTGTGACAATAGCGGAGGAATGGGCACGAAATCTTGCGAGCGCCCTCGTTACGGCTTGCCGGTTGATTGACCCGGACCGGATCGTCTTGGGAGGTTCTGTCTCGGCACTTTATCCTCTGGTCGAAGCGCGCGTTACCCACTACGTCAGGGCTTCTCAAGCCGAGTCTTTTCCAATGCCCACAATTACGGTGCACGACGCCGCTGACACAGGCGCCGCATATGGCGCTGCATGCCTTCTTCATCGACGCTTTCTGTCCTTGGGAAACGAAAGCCTCGCCGAACAAGCTGTGGGCAAAGACCCCGAACGTTAGGGAGGACGAACCGTGTCATTGAGCGCCTTGGCACCTGACAGTCTTGGACCGACGATCTGCGCCGGCGAAATCCTGGTGGAAATTGTCGCCACCACAATCGGCGATGGATTTCGTGAGGCACAGCCTCTTGTCGGCCCGTTTCCAAGCGGCGCTCCCGCGATCTTCATCAGCCAATGCGGACGCATAGGCGGAAGCGCCGGCATGATCGGAGCGGTCGGAGCCGACGACTTTGGACGCGTCAACCTCGACAGACTCAAGGGCGACGGCGTCGACGTCTCGGGGGTGGCAATCGACGAAGAATATCCGACGGGAAGCGCGTTTGTGAGGTACCGCTCCGACGGGTCACGAGACTTCGTTTACAACATAGCGGAATCCGCCGCTGCACGCTTCGGCTGGAGCCCCGCGGTGGAGGCACTCTCGAACCGCTCCGGACATCTTCATGTGATGGGTTCCGCCCTGACCATGCCGAGCGCCTGGTTGGTTATTGAAAAGGCTTGGTCTATCGTCAAGCAACGTGGAGGCAGCATCTCTTTGGACCCGAATCTCCGCAAGGAGCTCAAATATGATGCCGAGACAAAGGAGCGGTTTGCACAACTCTTCGACCATGCCGACCTGCTCCTGCCCTCGGGAGAAGAGCTCGAACTCGCGGCGGGAGCGGACGGAGAGCAAGAGGCCGTTTCGCGATTGTTCGACCGCGGCGCCAAAGAGATCGTACTCAAACGCGGCGCTGACGGCGCAACGTGCTTTCTGGCGAACGGTACTCGCGTAGATGCCCCGGCTTTTGCCGTGGACGAACTGGACCCCACTGGCGCGGGCGATTGCTTCGGAGGCGCCTATGTTGCCTGCAGGCGCCTCGGCATGTCGGTGCAAGCCTCCCTGACATACGGATGCGCTGCCGGTGCGCGCAATGTGACGATACGCGGTCCGATGGAGGGCGCGGGCACCCGTGTGGAACTCGACAACTTCATCGCCGCCACAAGGAGGCTGGGCTGATGAAGATTCGGCTGGACGATCTGGCATCCCTTCGCCTCGCCGGCACACCTCGTGGCATCACTTCGATTTGCTCGGCGCATCCGGTCGTGCTGCGGGCAGCGCTTCGCCACGGCGCCGCGACAGGCGCCACTATATTGATCGAAGCGACATGCAACCAGGTGAACCACCAGGGTGGCTACACCGGTATGCGGCCGGCCGATTTCGCCGCACTGGTATTTTCCATCGCCAAGGATGAGGAATGCCCGCGAGACCTGATCGTACTCGGCGGGGATCATTTGGGGCCGAACCCCTGGAGGGATCGGGCGGCCCGGGCTGCCATGGAAGAAGCCGAGAAAATGGTCGCAGCCTACGTTGCGGCGGGCTTTCGCAAGATCCATCTCGACGCTTCGATGGGATGCGCAGGCGAGCCGGCAGCGCTCGATGATGAGATAACGGCCGAGCGCGCGGTTCGACTGGCAGCGATCGCAGAAAAGGCTGCGAAAGATACCGGTGGCGACCTGCCGCGCTATGTCATCGGCACGGAAGTTCCCCCTCCCGGAGGAGCCGATCACGCTCTTGGCACCATAATTCCAACGGAACCGGACGCAGCGCTCGAGACCATTCGGGTTCACGAGACGAAATTTTCCGATGCCGGGCTTTCCGACGCGTTTGAGCGCGTTATCGGTGTTGTCGTGCAGCCGGGGGTCGAATTCGGAAATCACAACATTATCCGATACGACCGGGAAAATGCTCGGCGCATTGTCCGCATACTGGATGAAAAGACACGCATCGTCCTTGAAGCTCACTCAACAGACTATCAGGAAACCGGGCCACTGTCGGAGCTTGTCGAGGACGGATTCGCCGTCCTGAAGGTTGGGCCAGAGTTGACCTTTGTGCTGCGCGAAGCGCTTTACGCCCTGGACTTGATAGCCACCGAACTCGTGCCTGGCTACGCGGACCGCCCGCTTCAGAAGCAAATGGAACGGCTGATGCTGACCGATCCGCTTCACTGGGAGCGCCACTACAGCTCCAAAGAAGCGAGGCGACAGCTCCTTAGACATTACTCGCTATCTGATCGCATTCGCTACTACTGGGCCAAACCTGCCGCACAAGCGGTCGTGAGAAACCTCGTATCTGCGCTTGATGGTGTCTGCGTGCCTTTGCCGCTCATGTGGCAGTACCTGCCGCGCGCCGCCAATTTTGCGGATAAACCACTCGATCCGGAAGAAGTGCTTATCTGGCGGATCACCGAAAGCCTCAGAAGATATCAAGCCGCATGCAACACCTGAAAAGGAGGCCAGCCATGTCACTCGAGCAATTTCGCCTCGATGGGAAAACCGCCCTAATCACCGGCGGGAGCCGGGGCATCGGGTTGGCGATCTCGAAGCTCTTCGGACAGGCCGGAGCACGTGTCGTGGTCAATGGCAGGACCCGTAACTCCGATGTCGATCAACTCTGTGAGAGCGAGAACTATCGGTGGATCCAGGCAGATGTCCTGGACGCCGACACCCCCGACCGGCTCGTCAATGCAGCAAAGGAGCACTTCGGCGGTATAGATATCGTCGTCAACAATGCCGGGATTGCCGATAGCGGAGAATTCCATGAATTCGGGGATGAGCGGCTTTCCGCCTTGACCGACACGAATTTCATCGCGCCCTTCCGCATTGCCCGCGCGGCGGTGAACGCAATGCTGGAGAGCGGCGGCGGCACCATTCTCAACATCGGTTCGATTTCGGCACGGGTGGCCAACAAGCCGCAATACCAGGTTGCCTACAATGCGACGAAAGCCGCCGTGCATCAAATGACCAGGGTAATGGCCTTTGAATATGCGGATCGTGGCATTCGCGTGAATGCCCTGGCACCCGGCTATGTTATCAGTGACATGACGGCCGGCGGAATCACCAATCCCGATTGGAACAGGGTGTGGACCGAAAACACGCCGATGGGACGATTCGGTCATCCTGAGGAAATGGCGAACTGCGCCCTCTTCCTGTGTTCGCCCGCCGCAAGCTACGTCACCGGCGCCATTTTGGTGGCTGATGGCGGCTACGTAACTCACTAGCGAGTTGTGATTAGATTGATGCATTTGATGGCGGAAAATCGGTTCATTCGGCAAGGCGCGTCGCGCAGCGCGATGTGGTGCATCGGGCAAGCGGCGCAACGCTGCCGATGGGCCGATTTTCCCCACCCTTGAAAGGAAGAGGATGTTGGAGAATACCGCTGAATGGGCCGGGCGATTTTGCCCTCTGACTGCGTTGGCTCGCGCTTGTGGTGGGGTGGCACCACGGCGCGCAACCCGCCTAGTCAGTGACCAAAATCGCCGCGGTCAAATGCGTCAATCTAATCACAACTCGCTCTAAAGAAAAGAAAGGACCGGCATATGGCCAACGCACTCTTGGGAAAAGTTGCCGCCATCACCGGCGGCGCTTCCGGAATCGGACTGGCGACCGCAGAGGCTTTGGTGGCACAGGGCGCCTCGGTCATTATTGCGGATCGCAACGAATCCGCCGTCCAGGCAGCTTGCTCACGCCTGGGCGAAAGGGCCATGCCGCTGATCATCGACCTTCTCGACCCGGAAAGCTGTAACTCCCTGCTTGCCGGTGTCGTTGAAGTGGCGGGGCGGCTGGACATTCTGCACGCCAATGCGGGCAGCTATATCGGTGGCGATCTGTCAGAAATCGAGGACCCGGCCGCAATCGACCGGATGCTCAACCTCAATGTCAACGCGGTCATGAAGAACGTCCACAACGTTATGCCGCATATGATCGAACGTGGAACGGGAGACATTGTTATCACTTCGTCCGTCGCAGGTCATATGCCGGTCCAATGGGAGCCGGTCTACTCGGCGTCGAAATGGGCGATGACGTGTTTTGTCCAAACGATGCGGCGACAGCTGAACAAACACGGCATACGGGTCGGCTCGGTTTCGCCGGGGCCTGTGATCAGCGCGTTGCTTGCGGACTGGCCTGAGGAGAACCTGCGAAAGGCGAAGGAAAGCGGTAGCCTCATTGAACCTGGCGAGGTGGCGGAAGCCATCGTGTTTATGCTGATGCGACCGCGCAATGTGACTGTCCGCGACATTGTGATTCTGCCGACGAATTTCGACATTTGAGAACGGAAGATGCCCGACTTCAACGGCCGTTCCGTTTTGCTCACTGGCGCCGCAGGCGGAATCGGGACGGCTATCGCCGAGGCTTTCTCCTCCTCAGGGGCGCGGCTTGCCCTTGTCGATATCAATGACGTGACAGATCCCGTGGACTGCCTACCTGGTGATCACCGCGCGTGGCACCTCGATTTGATGGATCCGGAAGCGATCAGCAGAACCGTCATAGAGATTGGCGACACCTTTGGCATTGATGTGCTGATCAACAACGCTGGACTTGGGATGGCGGGCAAGGCCGAAGATCAATCGGTTGAAGACTGGGACCTGACTCACGCCATTTTTGCCTTTGAGTGCTTGCATGTCATTTTTCCGAGCTTCATGGAATGTGTGCTCAAGGGTTGGCCTCGCCAAGCAGAAGATCCGGGAGGAAGGTGACCAGCACAGGAAAGAAGATCAGCAACAGCAATACGGTGATCAGCGGCAGAAGGAACGGTATTATGGCTCGTGTCAGAACACCCAGTTTGATACCCGACACGCCCGAGATCACGAACAGGCCAATACCCATGGGCGGTGTCATCAAGCCGATCATAATATTGAAAATGAACACCACGCCGAAATGAACCGGGTCTATACCCGCGGCGGCAACGGTTGGCGCAAGTGCGGGCACGGCCAGGATGATGATCGCTAGCCCTTCGACGAAAAAGCCTGCTATAAAGAGGAATAGGTTGATGATCAGCAACAAGAGCAATGGGTTGTCTGTCAACGATGTCAGCCAGATCGACAGGTTCTTGGGCGCTTCATGAGCCGCGAGGACCCAGGCAAAAACACTGGCCGTCGCTACGATGAAGCAGACCATCGCAGTCGTTCGGATCGTGTCGAGGATCACCTCGTACAGCTCTTTCAGCCCGATTTCGCGATAGATCAGCATCGACAAAACAATTGCATAGGCTGAAGCTCCGACGGCAGCTTCCGTCGGCGAAAACAGCCCTCCCACAATACCTGCGATAATGATCGCCGGGGTCAAAAGCGGTAGAAGCGCCCGCAGAAAGCCTCGCGCGATATGGCCCAACGCCGGCACCTCGTCACGCGGATATTTCCGGCGTTTTGCTATAAACCCGATCAAAATCATCAAAGCCACGGCGGTCAGAAGACCTGGTACCAGGCCACCCAGGAACATGCGACCGATAGACGCATCGGCCAGCACGCCATAGATCACCATGGGGATCGACGGCGGGATCAGGGGGCCTATAACCGAGGACGTAGCCGTTACCGCCCCGGAGAAGCCGTCGTCGTAGCCCGCCTTTCGCATGGCGCGGATCTCGATGTTCCCAAGACCTCCCGCGTCGGCCAGTGCGGAACCGGACATACCCGAAAAGATGATCGAGGCCACAACGTTCACATGCGCGAGCCCGCCTCGAAAGTGGCCAACGAGCGACCGAGCAAAGCTGAACACACGTTCCGTGATGCCGCCGGCATTCATCAGATTGCCAGCGAAGATAAAGAATGGCACCGCTAGAAGCGGAAAGCTGTCAGAAATCGATTTGGTCATCCGCTGAGCCACGACCGCCAAAGGAGTGCCGTCAGACCACAGCTGGATCATCGCCGAGACGCCCAGCGTAAAGGCCACGCCCATGCCCAGGAGAAGGAGGGACAGCCAAAGGAGTATCATTGGAAGCATCTGTTGCCGGCCTACTAAATGAGTGAACCATCGGACTGGTCGGGCGCGCCGTTGCGCACAGCTCGGACCGTGTTGGTAAGCGTGCGCAGCGCGATCAGACCAGCGGAAACCGGCACGGCCGCGTATTCCCAACTAGAACTGATACCCATTGCAATGGTAGGCAGCTTGCGCACTTTCCAGGCCACATCGATCCCGTGCCAGCAAACTACAACGGCAAAGCCGAACACCAGGATTTGCATCGCCAGGTAGATAAGCGTGCGCAATCGCTTTGGAACGCGCCCAGTCAGAAGCGTAATAGCGATATGGCCATTCACGCGTGCCAAATAGGCGGCACCCAGCAACACGATCCATAAAAACAGGAAGCGTGCGGCCTCTTCAGACCATGCCAACGGATAGGGGAAGAAATGGCGGCTGAGGATCTGAGCAACCAGAACGACGAAAGCCGCCAGAAACAGCAGCACCAACAGCCCCTCTTCCAGTTTTTCAAAAGCTCTCACAGGAATGCACCTTTGCCTTCATTTCTATAGGGTAGGTTCCGGCCAGGCCCGCCAGCCGGAACCAATTCCAGTTACTCAACGGCGGCCATCGCATCGTAGACTCCAGTGCCCCAAACACTGTCAAACTCAGCGTAAACCGGCGTCATCGCAGCGGCCATTGCCGCCCGATCCGGAGTTGTCACCTTCATGCCTTTTTCTTCAAGGGCCACGACCAACTCGGCCTCGATATCCACGACGCTCTGGTTGTATTCATCACCCACCCGCGTAAAC
>NZ_CFHWAF010000148.1:0-10555 GCF_984452065.1 Hoeflea sp.
TCAGATTGACGCATTTGACCGCGGCGATTTTGGTCTCTGACAAGGCGGGTTGCGCACCGTGGTGTCCACCCACCAAGCGTGAGCCAACGCAGTCAGAGGGCAAAATCGCCCGGCTCGTTTAACCTTATTTCCACTATAAAATGCGTCAATCTGATCACGACTCGCTTTAGTTGTTTGATCTCGGATTTCGATAGTGCATTGTTTTCACCTGAATGAAAGGATGCACCATGGGTCAGGTTCTGCACGCGAGCGCCACGACGACAGAAGCGGTCCGCCGCGCGATACAAGACAGTCAAGAAGGCTTGAGGGCTCGTTCAAAGCGATGCGGGATCGACCTCAAGACCGTCGCCAAGTGGAAAAAGCCGGGAGGCAGGAGTAAGAGCATGGAAATGTGGAGCAGTCATATTGTGGCAAAGGGCCTTGTTCTCGCGCTCGTGGCGCTGGCGGCGATCCCCCTCGGTGTTTGGCCGGGACTGGCGCAGGACAACGACGCCGCAGCGACGACAATCGTCCAGCCGATGCGAATTGCCAATGGAACCCAGTTCGGCTTGTGGCGGGTGAATTGTGAGGCGATTGCCGTGAACGAGACGGCCTGTGTCCTCAGCCAGCGTCTCGTTCGCACATCCGACAACGTCTTCCTTGCCGAATTGCTGGCATTCTGGTCCGGTGACGGGTCAAAGAGCTACCTCGCCGCCCGTGTTCCGAACGGGGTTTACTTTCCGTCCGGATTTGCCTTGAAGCGGGAGGACAGCGATGAACGCCGGAACTTCGTCTGGCAGTCCTGTTCCCGAGACGTCTGCGAGGCGCTTCTGGAACTGCCGCTTGAGGCGATTGAGACGCTTGAAGGCGCTGAAAACGTGATTGCCGGTTACCGTCCGAGCCTGCGGTCGCAACCGCTTGTGTTTCACACCAGCATGCAGGGTGCGACGGAAGGCCTGAAGGCCCTGAAGGCATCGATGGCGGGCAGCGGCGAAGAGGGTGAAGCCGAAAACTGACCGCACAATTGAAGTGGCCGTCAGGTCTCAAGACCGGTGTTTTGATCGCTGTTGTCAGGCAGCGCGCACGCCGGTATCGAACGGAATTTCAATATCGACGGCGAGTGTGGAGACCTGCGCGCCACGCTCCACTTTGACGTGGATCCGCCGACCGTCGATCTTCACATGCTTTTGCAGAACCTCGAGAATCTCTTCCCGCAGGACACTGACCAGATCGGCACCGCCCACCGAGGCTCTTTCATGTGCAAGCAACACTTGCAGCCGCTCGCGGGCCGCGGACGCCGATGTCCGCCGGCCTAGGAAACGGAGGATATTCATGCAGCCTTCCTTCCGAAGATCTTGCCGAAGAAGCCACGCCTTTCACCCGGAACGATAACCGGAACCGCTTCGCCGGCCAGCCTGCGTGCGGCATCCGTATAGGCCCGCGCGGTTGCGCTGCCGCTATTGGCCAGCGTCACCGGCGCGCCGATATTGGAGGCGCGCAGCACATCCGTGCTCTCGGGGATGATGCCGAGCAGCGGAACGGACAGAATTTCCAGCATGTCGTCCACGTTCAGCATATCGCCGCTTGCCGCACGAGCCGGGTCATAGCGGTTGAGAAGAAGACGTTTTTCCATCGGCTCGCCGTTCTCGGCTTTCACCGTCTTGGCGTCGAGCAGCCCGATGATGCGGTCGGAATCGCGTACCGACGAGACTTCCGGGTTGGTGACGACGATTGCCTCGTCCGCATGGCGCATGGCGAGTGTTGCGCCGCGCTCGATCCCGGCAGGGCTGTCGCAGATGACCCAGTCGAAAGCCTTTTTGAGGGAGGCGATGACATGCTCCACGCCTTCCGGCGTCAGCTTGTCCTTGTCCCTGGTTTGCGATGCGGGAAGCAGGAACAGCGTTTCCAGCCGTTTGTCGCGGATCAGCGCCTGCGACAGTTTCGCTTCCCCCTGAATGACATTGATGAGATCGAAGACCACCCGCCGCTCGGCACCCATGACCAGATCGAGATTGCGAAGCCCTACATCGAAATCGACGACCACGACCTTTTCATTTCGCTGAGCCAGCGCCGCGCCGATTGCGGCTGTGGATGTTGTCTTGCCGACGCCGCCCTTGCCCGATGTAACCACGATCGCCTTGCCCATCTGTCTCTCCTCTTTTGCTGCTCGCTCAACCCAGTTTTTCCGCCAGCAGGGAATCATTCTCGAGCCAAAGCTGGACTGCCTGTCCGCGCAGCTCGGTCTCAAAATCATCGGAGGTCTTGTAGTAACCCGCTATCGCCACCAGTTCCGCCTCAAGCCTGCGGCAGAAGATCCGTGCGGATGTATTTCCTATCGTTCCCGCGGCGATCCGCCCGCGCACGGTTCCATAGACATGCACCGATCCCCCGGCGACAACTTCCGCCCCCGATGCAACCGAGCCGACGATCGTGATATCACCCTCCGACATCAACGACTGGCCGGAACGCACCGGTTGGGTCACCATGAGTGACGCTGCGGGCACACCGGCGCCGCTCCCGCTGTCACATGCGGTGATTGTTTCCAGGCGGTCCGTTTCCGTTGCGTCCATGTCGGAGGCCGGCAGACCGCCCGCCATCGCCGGCGGGATATCGTCGCCGAGCTGAGACGGGCGCGCGCCCTCGATGCCCATGATGCGGATGTCGCGCGTGCCGAGCTGATCCAGGAGACCACGCAGCTGTTCGCGGTTAATGTCGATGCCGTCAATGTCCAGCACGATCGGACGGCGAAGAAAAAAACCGGCGGAACGGGCGGCAAGATTGTCGAGCCGCGTCAGCCAGTCGCCGAAGGGCAGTTCCGGTGTCAGCACCAGCGCAAGAAAGGATCGGCCCTTGAGACGAATGGGCTGGGTATCAGTGAGCACTTCTGTCATCTTGGTTAATTTTCCGTTGCCCAACCCTATTTGAATCGTGGTTAACGAATGGTTACCCGACGGAGCTTGCGGGAGGATGGATTCAACTTTTTTGCGCTTGCCCGAATGCCGGTTCGTATCGCACAAAACCCGTTGATGCTGCCGCAAGCCTAGAAATAGCTCGAGCGCTGATGTATCGGCAGGCGGGCGTTGCCGTTCAAGATGAGGGGGTCCTGTTGTCCAATTCCGAATTGCAAAAGCGCGAGGCGATTATCGAATACTGCCGCGCGCTGAACAGCTCAGGCCTCAATCAGGGCACATCGGGCAATATCAGCATAAGGCACGGGGAGGGCATGCTGATCTCTCCGACAAGCCGGCCCTATGACGACATGACTGCCGAGGACATTTCTTTTGTCGAAATGGACGGAACGGCCCACGGGCCGTGGCCGCCGTCGAGCGAATGGCGGTTTCACCGCGATATTCTGGCGTCCCGCGAGAACGTCAACGCGATCGTTCACGGACATCCGAACTACTGCACAACGCTGGCGATCATGGGTCTGGAAATTCCGGCGATTCATTACATGGTGGCGGTGTTCGGCGGCGCGAACATCAGATGCGCGCCTTACAGGATCTACGGATCCGAAGAGCTTTCAAAGGCCGCGATCCTTGCCTTGGAGGATCGCTATGGCTGCCTGCTTGCCCATCACGGCATGATTGCCCTCGGCAGCGATATCCGGCAGGCATTCTGGCGGGCCGGCGAGCTTGAGGCGCTGGCCCGGCAATATCATGGCTGCCTTGCCATCGGAAAGCCGCCACTGCTCTCCGACGGGCAGATAAGGCAGGTGGCGGACAAGATGGCCGGATACGGCCTGTCCGATCCCTGATATAGCTTGGCGAAGTGCACCAGCCGATTTGCAACAAGCCGGCGCGAACGGCGCCGGCTCTTTGGGTGTGCGGACCTTACCTTTCTATTTCCGCAACCGGGCGGGGTGTCGATTGTGTTTCGGGCGGCAGGACCGGCAATGTGACCTCGGGAACCGCGCCCGTCAGGCTTTCCAGGAACGCCACCATGGCATTCGCCTCCTCGTCGCTCAGTTCCTCACCCAATTGCGATTCGGCCATGATCTGAACGGCGACCCTTAGGCTCCACACCTTTCCGGAGTGGAAATAAGGCGCCGTCACCGCAACGTTGCGCAACGGCGATGCGCGGAACACGTACTCGTCGTCAACCGTCTCCGTGACCGCGAACCGCCCCTTGTCGTCGGGGGGCAGTATGTCGGCCCCGGGTTTTTCGATCAGACCGAACGGGTAATAACCGTGTCCGCCGACATTGACGCCGCTGTGGCAGGCGGCGCAGCCCTTGTCGATGAACAGTGCAAGCCCGGTCTTTTGCTGTTCGCTCAAGGCATTGTTGTCACCGTTCAGATAGGCGTCGAAGGGTGCCGGTGTGATCAGGGTTGCCTCAAATGCCTCGATGGCCTTTGCCAGATTGTCAAAACTGACGGGGTCTGCCTCACCCGGGAATGCATCGCTGAACCAGGCCTCGTACTGGGGCATGCTCTTCAGCGCCGCAATCACCGTCTCGGGCGTGTTCGCCATCTCAACGCCTGCCTGAATGGGGCCTTTGGCCTGGGCCTTCAGATCCTCGGCGCGGCCGTCCCAGAACTGGGCTTCGTTGAGGACAGCGTTCAGGACCGTCGGTGAATTGCGAGGCCCTTTCTGCCAGCCATGCCCGATCGACGTCTCCAGATTGTCGTCGCCGCCGGTCGTCAGATTATGGCAGGAATAGCAACTGAACACACCTGATGCGGAAAGCCGCGGATCGAAGAACAGCGCCTTTCCAAGCTCGATTTTTTCCGGCGTGATCGGATTGTTCTTCACGCTCGGTATTGTCGAGGGCAGCGGCTTGAACAGATCCGATGCCGAGTCATAAAGCTCATCCGCCGTGGCCGGGCTCGCGGCGAGGGCGGTGATCATCAAAAGCAGGAATAATTGCCTCATTGTGCTCTCCTATGAAACACAAGAAGCATCTGTAAATAGTGAGGGAATTTTATTGATTTAGATCAATTCTAATCTGCGGCCTGCTGACGCATCGTGACGATATGGCGCGGCCAGAGACACCCGGCGTCTGTGTTGCTCGGCAATTAGCTGTCCGAGGAACGCACCCACAGATTGACCTCGCCATTGGCCGAATACCGGTCGATCTCTTCCAGTTCTTTTTTGCTGAACTCGATATTGGCGAGTGAACCGACACAGTCGACAACCTGCTCCGGCCTTGAGGCGCCGATCAGCGCGGTTGTGATCCCGCCGCTGCGAAGAACCCAGGCGAGCGCCATTTGAGCCAGCGACTGGCCGCGCCGCTCGGCGATGTCATTGAGCTTGCGCAGATTGTCGATCGCCTGCGCCGTCAACAGGTCGGGATTGAGCGATTTTCCCTGGGAGGCGCGGCTGTCTTCCGGCGTGCCCTTCAGATATTTGTTCGTCAGCATGCCCTGGGCGAGGGGGGTGAAGGCGATCGAGCCGATGCCGAGTTCCTTCAGCGTGTCCTTCAGGCCGTCTTCCTCGACCCAGCGGTTGATCATGTTGTAGCTCGGCTGGTGAATGACGCAGGGCGTTCCAAGGTCTTTCAGGATCGCCGCGGCCTCGCGTGTGCGCTGCGAGTTGTACGAAGAGATGCCGGCATAAAGTGCTTTGCCGGAGCGCACGATCTGATCGAGCGCGCCCATGGTTTCCTCCAGCGGCGTATCGGGGTCGAAACGGTGTGAATAGAAGATGTCCACATAGTCGAGACCCATGCGCTTCAGGCTCTGGTCGCATGACGAAATCAGATATTTGCGGCTGCCCCATTCCCCATAGGGTCCGGGCCACATCAGGTAGCCTGCCTTGGAAGAGATCACCAGTTCATCGCGGTATCCGGCAAAGTCGGTTTTCAGGATTTCGCCGAAGGCCTCCTCGGCGCTGCCGCCGGGCGGGCCGTAATTGTTGGCAAGGTCGAAATGGGTGATGCCCAGATCAAACGCCGTCCGGCAGATATCGCGCTTGAGCTGGTGCGGCCGGTCATGTCCGAAATTGTGCCAGAGCCCCAGCGAAATTGCCGGCAGTTTCAGGCCCGAATTGCCGCAACGATTGTAGATCATCGCGTCATAGCGTTCGGGATTAGGCAGATAGGAACTGGAGGTCATGGCAGTGGTCCTGACTTGATAAGACTTTGGTGGACGCCTCTGGGTCCGGATGGACCGAAAGCAAAAGGACACGGTGCATGCCGGTCGGCCGGTTTGGGAAAGGGCCGCATCCGGAGCAATGGAGGGTGGATATCGCCCGACTATAACGGACGCCGAAACCGGCTTCAAATGACTTTGTTCGTGAACACGACGTTTGTTGATGCCAGGCGCCGTGCAATCCGCTTCGCGCCCGTCGATAAAGCAACCCGCCATCCTGCCGAACAGCCCGATGGCTTCGGGCAGTGGCGCTTAGGAGACTATCGCGACGAGTGCATCAATCTCTCTCCGCAGGTGAGCGACCAGTTTTTCGACCAGTAAGGACAGTGGCCGGTTTGCCGGTGTCATCAAGCTCATTTCAAGACGGATGGTTGGCCGGAAGGGGCGAAAGACAACCGGGCCGTCATTCCCGATGGTTCGTTCATAGCTAATTGCGGTGAGGCTTTCGCAAACTGAATAGCAAAGTCCAAGGGACACGAACTTGATTGCTGACAGGCTGGTCTGAAGTTCGAACCGTTGGTTGAGTTCGACACCGGCTTCCTGAAAAACCTCCCGCAGTTTCAAACTGATATCGTGATCCTCAAACAACATGGCGAGCGGCTTTCCGTTGAGGTCCTCGGGCACTATGAACTCTTTTTGGGCTAGCGGATCTCCGCGAGGAATAGCGCACAGGCACGGAAAGGACGATCGGATCGCCCGTATGGTTCTGCGATCTGCGGAGGCCTCGGCAAAACCGATGTCATATTGCTGTGATGCGATCCAATCTGTGACGATCGGTGAACTCCTCATGAGAAGCGTCATCTCGACGTCTGGCTTGTCTTCCAGGAATTTCCCGACAACTTCAGGCATGAAAAAATGCGATGCCGCGGGATTGCAGGCAATTTTGAGCGAGCCTTTCTCGAGGTTACCAATTTCCTGCAAGGTCCGGGTCGACCGCGTTAGGCGGGCAAGGATATGCTCTGCCTCTTCCATGAAGTAGAAGGCCTCGGGCTTCGGGACCAATCGTTTCCGCACTCTCTCGAAGAGCGTGTACCCAATTTCGCTTTCCAAACTCGCAATCATCGCACTGACCGCGGGCTGGGTTCTCCCAAGAGAACGGGCCGCTTCCGTCACCGAGTTGTGACGCATCACTTCAACGAAGCTTTGCAGTTGGCGGAACGACAGGTTCATGGGCAAAACATAAGGTAACCCTATTAAGACAGCAATATTACTAATTTGCTCTTATGTTTGAGAGCGTTGTACGACAGTTTCGTGATGCACTCGTTCGTCACCGACGAACTCTGCATCCGGGGAGGAAATGTGGAACGTTTCGCGAAGTATCTGCTTACAGGCCTTATCTGCGCTGTGGCATTTGGTCAGTTCGTCCAGGTTCTGACGCGTTATGTCTTCGAGATACCGGTGATGGGGCTGGAGGAGTCTATCCTCTACCCAACAATGTGGCTCTACATCCTCGGCGCAGTGAACGCGTCGCGAGAGGATACGCACATCCGGGCGAACGTTCTCGAGATCTTTCTCGACACAGAGAGGCAACACAGAATCCTCTCCGTCGTCGGTGAGGTGGTGAGCCTCATCATCGGTTTCTGGCTTCTGTACTGGGCCTGGGATTTTACGACCTATGCCTGGCGGGTCTGGCGCGAGAGCCCAACACTCTACATCCCCACATTCTACGCCGATGTGGCCCTTATCGTCGGGATGGCCCTGATGATGCTCTACACCATCCTGCACCTGGTTCGCCATGTCCGTTTCCTCGCACGAGGAGACGAACAATGATCGAAATCGCACTTCTGGCCATCGCCGTTCTGGTAGTGACGTTGACACTCGGCGTGCCGCTGCCCTGGTGCTTCGGTGCCGCCCTCATGGTGATGTACTACGTCGGCGACGTGACCATGAAGGGCATGGTGCTTTGGGGATTTCAGCAGCTTGGCAACCCGGTCTTGCTTGCCATCCCGCTATTCGTCCTTGCCGGAACCATTATGTCCGCAAGCGGGATCGCTGAGGCGCTGCTTCGGTTCGTGAACTCCTTCGTCGGTCATGTCCGTGGCGGGTTGGGCGTCGTGGCCGCGGTCAGCTGCGCGGTCATAGGGGCGATCTCAGGGTCCGGTCTGACCGGCGTGGCTGCAATCGGCCCGCTACTCATACCAGAGATGGAGAAGCGGGGTTATCCCAGAGCTTACGCAACAGCGCTCATCGCAAATTCCTCGATCCTCGGGCTTCTGATCCCTCCCTCCGTCACGATGATCATTTACGGATGGGTCACCGACACATCGATCCTCGCGTGTTTTTTGGCGACGCTTGGTCCCGGTCTCCTGATCATGTGCAATTTCTCCGTGATCAATCTGTGGATGTCACGGAGATTCAAGCTCGTTCTTGACGACAAACCCAGTGTCGTCGAGTTCGGTTCACGGGTCACAAAAAACGGCGCCTACGCATTTCCTGCCCTGCTCATGCCGATCATGATTTTGGGCGGGATCTATGGTGGCATCATGACGCCGACAGAGTCGGCCGCGTTGGCCGTGATCTACGCCATACCGGTCGGGTTTCTGATCTATCGAGGATTGACGAAGAATAGCTTCCTTTCTGCGGGCAAGGACGCTGCGACATCGGTCGGGACGATCATGCTCATGATCTTGTTCTCGATGATCCTGGGTCAAATGTTTGTCTTCGAGGGTATCCCGCAAGCCCTCGTCAGCTCGATCTTCGGGATCACCGAGAACAAGATTATTCTGCTGATCCTGATCAATATTCTGCTCTTCCTCGTTGGCATGGTCGTCAACGATGTCACCGCGATTATCCTGATTGCGCCGCTTCTGCTTCCGTTGATGGAAGCGCTCGGTGTCAGCCCCATTCAGTTCGCCGCTATCATGGGTGTGAACACTGCCATGGGCGGCGTGACGCCCCCTTATGCCTCGATCCTTTACCTCGGGGCGCGCATCGGGAACGTCAAAGTCACTAAGGTCATCCCGCCGGCGATGATCCTGATCCTCTTTGGATACGTGCCGGTCGTTTTCCTTACTTCTCTGTGGTCAGACCTCTCGCTCTATCTGCCGAGACTGTTTGGGTACTGAGCAATAACAAATCGAGATTAACCAGCAAGGAGAAACGAAATGAAACATATGGCAACAGCTCTCGCGACGTCCGCGATCATCGGGCTCACGAACTTCGCCCAAGCGACTGAGTTGAAAATGAGCCATGTTCGTCCGCAAGGCGCAACGATCGACGTTGAGCTTCGCGACTTTGCAAGCAAGGTATCGGAGGCGACAGGGGGCGACGTCACCATCGAAATCTTCCCTGCTTCGGCGCTAGGCGACTACACAGCGGTGCAGGAGCGCATTTCCGTGGGTGCCGTCGACATGGCAACCCAGCCGGCAGCCACCGCCGCGGATCGGCAGATGCAGATCTCGTCCTTCCCGTTTCTGGCCTCGAACTGGGAAGAAGCCCGCAAGATTTACGGCCCGGATGGTGTCCTGCAGGAAGTGATGGCCGAGCTCTACTCAAAACAGGACATCACCATGCTGGCCGCCTACCCTGTATACTTCGGCGGCATTTCCCTGAATACCGATCCTGTCAACCCTGGCGATCCGTCCAAGTCGAATGGGATCAAAGTCCGTGTGCCAGGCATCAAGAGCTTCCAGCTGACAGGTGAGGCACTTGGTTACATTCCTTCGCCCATTCCTTTCTCTGAAGCGTTTACAGCGATTCAGACTGGCGTCGTCGACGGCGTGATCGGCTCGGGCGCAGAAGGTTATTATGCGTCTTTCCGTGATGTGACGAGAGCCTATGTGCCCGCGAATACGCACTTTGAAGTCTGGTACATGATTATCAGCAACGAATCGTTCAACGCGCTCGATGAAGAAGACCAGACGGCCCTCAGGGATGCCGCAAAAGCGTTTGAAGAGCAGCGCTGGGTGATTGCAGAAGAAGATCAGGCGAAGAACGAGCAACGCCTGGCCGATGAACTCGGCACGAATATTGTAGAGTTGACCGACGCTCAACTCGCCACAATGGCCGAGAAGGTGCGCGCGGAGGTCTGGCCGGAAGTTCTTGAGGATGTCGGCGTCGAATGGGGCCAGGCCATCCTCGACCGGACCTCCAACTGACTCTGGACCGGGCGGTTACGGCCGCCCGGTCTTTACCCCTTTTTCGGGATCTACGGTGTGCAATCAAACTACATCATCATAGGGGGAGGTGTCGTTGGTCTCTCGGTCGCTTGGGGTTTGCTCCAACGCGGCTTGGATGTGACGGTCCTTGATGGCGGCGACGGAAGTCATCGTGCGAGTCGCGGCAATTTCGGTCTTGTCTGGGTCCAGTCGAAAGGTCTCGATCAACCGAGATATGCCCTTTGGTCGCAAGAATCAGTGGCACTGTGGCGAGGTTTTTCGAAAGAGATTTTTGAGAATACGGGTATTGATGTAGGCCTTGAGCAGAACGGCGGCTATGATTTCCATTTCTCGGAAGAAACGCTCGATGCACAGGTCGAACGATACAATG
>NZ_CFHWAF010000149.1:0-10533 GCF_984452065.1 Hoeflea sp.
GATGCCGGCCGCCACAAGCTTAGCCGTTCAGAAAACGCAGGCCAACCGCAACAGCGCCGGCGGCATGTCGTCAGCCTGATCGAGCTTAGCCGTTCAGAAAACGCAGGCCAACCGCAACGAAATTGGTGACGTTACTGTTTTATTTTTAAGCTTAGCCGTTCAGAAAACGCAGGCCAGACACAACGGCGCTCAAACCAATCGTTTCTCAGCCGGCCGATCAGCCGACGATTTCCGTGCCGGAGAACCAGTAGGCGATTTCCTCCGCCGCCGTTTCCGGCGCGTCCGATCCGTGGACGGAGTTCTCACCGATGGACAGGGCGTGTTTTTTGCGGATCGTGCCTTCTGCGGCATCCGCCGGGTTTGTCGCGCCCATGACCTCGCGGTTCTTCGCAATCGCGTCCTCGCCCTCGAGCACCTGAACGATGGTCGGGCCGGACGACATGAATTCGGTCAGTTCGCCGAAAAACGGACGTTCCTTGTGCACGGCATAGAAGCCTTCCGCCTCCCTCAGGCTCATCCAGACACGCTTGGAAGCGACAACCCGAAGGCCGGCATCTTCCAGCATCTTGGTGATTTCGCCGGTGAGATTGCGTTTGGTCGCGTCGGGTTTGATCATCGAGAAGGTGCGTTCGATCGCCATGACCTGCTTGTCCTTTGTCATATTCGCGGGAGAATTGCCGGCTCTATAGCCTTGCTGGAAAGGCAACACAAGTGCCCCTCGCCCGCCGATCAGGCAGCGGCGGCCACCGCGCGCCCGGCGCCGCCGTGCAGGTCAAGGCAGCGATTGAACTAGGCCGCAACCGGGTCATCAGGCTGCAGCAATCGGGTGGGTGAGCAGATGCGGGCCCACTGAAAGGTTCCGAAAACAATATAGTCGGCGAAGAGCGGCTGCTGACCGCCGATAAAGGGCTGGCGCTTTAGCATCAAGCGCAGCGGATCGAGCCTGTTTGCAAGTTCTCCGACCTTGTCGAGACTGGCGCTGACGACCTCCTCCAGCGATTTGCCGAGGCGTGCTTCCCGGCTCTTGCGGAAATAGTCCTGATCCGCCGGTTCGAGCATTGCGTGGATATCGAGCAGCAAGGCCCCGAATATGGTGGCGGAGACCTGCGTCGCGCTCCAGGCCTCGACAAACCGCGACAGCGCGACACCGCCCTCGCCGCCGAAAAGCGTCGGCCGGTCGGGATAGGCTTCATCAAGGTAGAGAGCGATTTCGAAGGAGTCGGAAACGACATGATCGCCGTCGCGCAGCACCGGTACCGTCTTGCCGATGCCGTTTTCGATGTTCGGGATCTCCGTGAACGGCACCGCGGAGCGCTCATAGGTCAGGCCCTTGTGCGCCAGCGCCATCACCGTCTTCCAGCAATGCGGGCTGAACGGCCGCCCGGCGTCGCGTCCGGTGAGTTCATAGAGTGTGATCGTCATGAAAGGCTCCGAAAAATCCGACAGAAGAAATCCGGCGGCATTTTGCCGGTTTTGATGACACGTTCAACACATCGCCGCGGCTTTTTCGGTTTACGCCGCAATCCGATTTGACTATTGCGCTCAGCATGCGAACCGATCGGCCGGCAGAAGGAAATCCGGATATGTCCCATGCACATAAACTGCTCGACGGCAGGTCCATCGCGGCCGGCATCCGCGAGGCGGTTTCGAAGGACGTTCAGGCTTTGAAAGAGGAAGGCTGGCCGGTCAAGCTGGTGTCCATTTCAATCGGCGATGTGGACGCTTCGGCGCTTTACGTGCGCAACCAGCAGCGGGCCGCCGAAAAGGCGGGCATCGCCTTCGAGGCGCGGCACTACGAGGCCGATATCGGCCGTGACGAGCTGGTAGGCATTATTCAGGGCCTCAACACGGACCCGCGCGTGACCGGTATCATCATCCAGCGCCCGACACCGAAACATCTGACCGAACGGCGCCTGCAGCGCAGCGTGCACCCGTTGAAGGATGTGGAGGGCATGCACCCCTCCAATATCGGCGATATCGTCTACAACGATCTGAAGATGGGGCCGTGCACGGCCGTTGCCGCCGTCGAGCTTCTCAAGGCGACCGGGGTCAATCTGGAAGGTCTGGAGGTGACCATGATCGGGCATTCCGCCATCGTCGGCAAACCGATCGCCTTTCTGCTGATGGCGCAGGGCGCGACCGTGACGGTCTGTCACCACGAGACGCGCAACATCGCCATGCACTCGCGCTCGGCGGACGCCGTCTTCGTTGCAGTCGGCAAACCGGGGCTGGTGACAGGAAACATGCTGAAGCCGGGCGCGGTGCTGATCGATATCGGCATCAACCAGATTGACGGGCCGGACGGCCCGAAGGTGGTCGGCGATGCCGATTTCGAGAGCTGCTCCGACATCACCGGATGGATCACGCCGGTTCCCGGCGGCGTCGGTCCGGTGACCGTGGCAATGCTGTTGCGCAACGCCGTGACAGCCGCAAGGCTTCAGCAGCAGCACTACGCCACCGAGTTTGCCACGCGCACCAGCGCTTGAAACATAGCCGGTTTTCACTTGCGTTCAGGCCGCAACCGATCCAATAAGCCCTATGCTGACGATTACCGACCTTTCCGTGCGCATTGCCGGGCGCCTGCTCATCGATCACGCGTCGCTGACGCTGCCCGAAGGCACGAAGGCGGGCTTGGTCGGGCGCAACGGCACCGGCAAATCGACCCTTTTCCGGGTGATCTCCGGCGACCTTTCCCCGGAAACCGGCTCCGTGAGCCTGCCGAAAAACTGCCGTATCGGCCGGGTCGCGCAGGAAGCGCCCGGAACGGACGAGCCGCTGATCGATATCGTGCTGCGCGCGGATGAAGAGCGTGTCGCGCTGCTGCAGGAAGCCGAAACGGCAACCGACCCGCACCGTATCGCGGACATCCAGACGCGGCTCACCGATATCGGTTCGCATTCGGCCGAGGCACGCGCCGCCAGCATCCTTTCCGGCCTCGGTTTCGACAATGACGCCCAGAAACGCCCCGCCGCGAGCTTTTCCGGCGGCTGGCGCATGCGGGTCGCCCTCGCCGCCGTGCTCTTTGCCCAGCCCGACCTTCTGCTTCTGGATGAGCCGACAAACTATCTCGATCTGGAAGGCACGCTCTGGCTTGAGGATTATATCAGGCGCTATCCGCATACCGTTATCATCATCAGCCACGACCGGGACCTTTTGAACCGGGCCGTAAACACGATCGTTCATCTTGAGCACAAGGCCTTGAGCTTTTACCGCGGGCCGTTCGATCAGTTCGAACGGCAACGCACCGAGGCGCTTACGCTGCAGATGAAAGCGCGTGAAAAGATGCTCGCCCGCCGCAAGCACATGGAGGCCTTTGTCGAGCGGTTCCGCTACAAGGCATCGAAGGCGCGGCAAGCACAATCCCGGCTGAAGGCCATCGAACGGCTCGGTACGGTTTCGGCGGTGGTTGACGACCATGTCCAGGGCTTTCAGTTCCCGAAACCCAAACGGCAGCCGGCCTCTCCCATCATCGCACTGGAGAAGGCGTCCGTTGGATATACGCCCGGCCAGCCTGTCCTGTCGCGAATGGATCTGCGCATCGACAATGACGATCGGATCGCCCTCCTCGGCGCCAACGGCAACGGCAAATCCACATTCGCCAAGCTGATATCGGGAAAGCTTGCGGCGGAGGCCGGGTCGATGACGCGCGCGCCGCATCTCGAAACCGGATATTTCGCCCAACACCAGCTGGATGACCTCAGGCCCGCCGAGAGCGCCGTCGATCATGTCCGCAAGCTGATGCCGGACGCGGCGGAAGCGCAATTACGATCCCGGGTCGCGCAGATGGGCCTTTCGACGGAAAAGATGGACACAGCGGCCCGCGATCTTTCCGGCGGCGAAAAAGCCCGCCTGCTTATGGGCCTTGCCGCATTCGACGGACCCAACCTTCTCATTCTGGACGAGCCGACCAACCATCTGGACATAGACAGCCGCGCGGCGCTGATCGATGCGCTGAACGGGTTTGACGGCGCCGTCATCCTGATTTCGCACGATCAGCACCTGATCGAGGCGACCGCCGACCGCTTGTGGCTGGTGGGCGACGGGACTGTGAGCGCCTATGAAGGCGACCTCGACGACTACCGCGCAATGATCCTCGGCAGCGGATCGCGCAAGATCAAGACGCGCGAAAGCACAACCGGTCAATCCAAGGCCGACCAGCGGCGGGCGGCGGCGGAACGACGTCAGGAGCTGGCGCCGCTGAAGAAAAAGATCAATGAAATCGAAATGCTGACGGCAAAGCTTGAGAAAGAGATTCAAGCGCTGGATACCAGGCTCGCCGACCCGGCACTTTATGAGCGCGATCCGGACCGCGCCACACAGACGGCGCGGGACCGCAGCGAGGCCGAAAGGCGGCTTGCCGAAGCCGAAGAGCAGTGGCTGGCTCTCTCCAGCCGGTATGAGGACGCCGCTTCCGGCGGCTGACTCAGGTCTGGCGGCGCAGGAGCCGCTGATAGACAAGGCCGATGGCGACCAGCACGGCGCCGAGACCGATAAATGACAGGGCGCGCAGGAAGCCCGTCAGGTTGGACATGTCGATGATGAAGACCTTCACCACGACGGCGACGATGACAACCCCGGACAGGAGGCGAAGCGCCCGCACCCCGCTGACCATTCCGGAAGCCAGCAACGTTATGCCGATGACCAGCCAGGCGGCCGAATAGGCATAGAGTTCGGGGTCGGTGGTCACGCCCGTATCGAGCGATACCGGATGGAACCAGTGGCGAATGGTCAGGCTGACCCAGGCGAATACCAGAATGCCGCCGACGGCATAGGCCGCCCTGGAATATTCCGGTCGTTGCGTTGCACTGAGATACCCCACGGCACCGTACAAAAGACCGGTCAGGAGATATGCGAAGAGCAGTTTGTTGACAAAGACACCTCCGCCGACCGGCTCTCCGGTCCATAGCGGATTGAACGCGCCGATAAGACCCAGTACGGCCCCTGCCATGCCGGCATAGCCGAGCAGATCGGCCGCACCACGCAATGTGGTGCTTGCGCCGGTCGCGCGCAGACGCAGGAGACCGAGCGCCACACCGCCGCCGACAAGAACAAGGAAAGCCGCCTCGGGCAAGGTATCGATCGGGGAGAAGACCTCACCCGGTTCGATGGCGTGCAGGCCGATCACCGCAATGGCCAGTGTTGCGGAGGCGACCGCCACGCCTTCCGCGGCTTCGAGCCAGCGGTCGCGTCCATGCGGGGACAACAGCCACGCCGTCGCCGCAAATCCCATCGCCGGGATCCCGTAGCCGAAGAGCAGCCAGTTGAAAACCGGCGTGGTGCCGAGATCGGAGCCGACGATGGCCGGGTCCCAGATGAGCCGGGCCGCATAAAGGGCAGCCGGCACAAGCGCCAGCGGCCGCAATGCCGGCAGCGGCCTGCGGGAGTAGACAATCGCCGTGGCGGGCGCGATGAGCGCCAGTGCAACAGTAAGGGCGGCTCGCTCCAGCAGCATGCACAGGCCCAGCGTCAAGGCAAACAACGCTGCGATCAGATAGGTCGCGACAACACCGGATCCTTGCTCGTCATCCTCTTCGGCGCGGCGGTCCAGCCATTGCGCGACGGCAAAGAAGCCGGCGCACAGAGCAACCGCGATCGCACCGGAACGAGCCGATATATCGAGGAAGTCCGTACGCACATAGGACATCGCCAGGATAAGAACCGGCAGGAAGGCACCGCCGAAGGCAAGCGGCACCCGCGCCGCGGAACGAAGCGCGCCAAGAAGACCGACAAGGCCCGCGAGAACGGCCAGGCCAAGGCCAAGCAAGCCGAACAGCGACAGCGCCTTCTGCTGGTAGCCGGGCAGCATCGCGGGAGAAATGCCGTCCATCGTGTCGAAACCACCCGCAAGCGGCTGCCAGGTTTCAACCGACAGTTCCCAGGCACCGTATCCAAGAAACACCAAAAGCACCGATACCGGCACCACCAGCCGGACAGCCGCGTAGTAGAAGGCCGATGCAAAAGGCACCAGCACCATCAGGACGAGGCCGATGACCGTCGCCGCGTCGGTCTCTACCGCAACAAATGCCAGGCCCAGCAGCAACAGCAGCGACAGCAGGCCGACGGCCATCCTGTCATTCGGCTGAAGCCGCTCCGGCACCCTGTCGTAAAGGCTGGCGACAAAAACATGGAAGACTGCGACCCAGGACGCCAGAATGTAAAGGCCGAGGACGGGTCGTTCTCCAGGAGCCGCGACAAGGAAAAGCACGAGAGCGAAGAACACAAGGCCGAGCGATGCGATGACGGCGAGCCAGCGCCAAAGACGCAGGCGGCCAACGCCGAAGGCGGCCGTGGAAACGGCAAAAGCATAGGCCGCCAGTCCGCCGGCATTCGGCTCCTGCGCACTGACCAGGAAGGGCACGAGAAAACTTGCGACAATTCCCAGCGCCGCCAGGAGCGGTCCGTGCAGCAAGGCGGCCGCCATGGTCGCCACGGCGATAACGCCGAGCAAAACGAAGGCACTTGCCGGACCGAGAAAACCGTAAAGCTGATAGGCCGCGTAGATGGTCGCAAAACCGCCAAGCGTGCCGACGGCCGTCAATATGGCCGGAACATTGGCGTTTTCAAAACCGCCGACAGAAAATGCCGCGCCGCGCCGTCTCGTCCACTCCCCGACCGTGCAAAGGGCCAGTGAAAACACAAGGCCGGCAATGATGCGCGCACCCGGTCCCAAAAGGCCCTGCTCGATCGAATAGCGCACAAGAAAGATCGCGCCGAACGCGAGGGCTATTCCGCCGACCCAGACAGCCCATTTCGCGCCCACCGTTTCTTCCAGCAACGCGCCGGATGGCCTTTTAGCCGGCTCTTGCCGCACCGTCTGCCCCTCATAGGTTTCGCTGAACCGGTCGCGCACGGCCGGCTCCAGGCGCTCTTCGGCCTCTTCGGCTTCGTCCCCGGCGGCGGGTTGGGCGGGTTTCTCAGGGGGCGTCGGCTCGGAGACAGCGGTCTCCCCCGCACCGTCGGTTTGTGCCTTCGCAACGGGCGCGGGCGGCATGCGCGTCACGGGCGGCGGCAGGGGCGTCGTTCCAATCGCATCTTTCAGCTCATTGACCTCACGGCGAAGCATGCGCACGTTGAAGAACGCGATGGTGCCGAGAATCGGCCCGACCAGCAGAAGGGCCGCCGCCAGGATCAGCGGCACGAACATATCCATCATCGATCCGGAGCCCCGTGTCAGCCTTTCTTGTTGAGGGCCTCGATCACATCGTCAATCCGGTCCTGCCCCCAATGCATCTCGTCTTTGACAAAAAATGTCGGCGCACCGAATACGCCGCGTTCAACGGCTTCTTCGGTGTTCGCACGCAACGCGTCCTTGACCGCCTGGTCCTGCGCCATATTGGCGATCTCCCGAGCCGGCAGTCCGGCATTGTCCATGAGTTCCATGATCACGTCCGGGTCGGATATATCGTCGTCATTGGCCCATGCGCCGTCGAACATGATGTCCATATATTTGTCGCGGACATCGTCATCGATCCGGCCGGCGGCAATCGCACCACGCAGCGCCGTCACGGTGTTGAGCGGGAATTTCGCATTGACGGAAAACGGAAGGCCGTGCCTGGCGCAGATACGGGTCAGATCGTCGAACATCCATTTGCCCTTGGCGGCTATTCCGGCTGGTCCGCTGTTGCCGACAGCCTTGAATACGCCACCGAGAAGCATGGGTTTCCAGTTGATGCGACCGCCGGCATCGTGCAGCATTTTGGGCAGGCGTTTGTAGGCCACATAGGAAGCGCTGCTCACAAAATCATAATAAAAATCAACATTTTTCGACAATTTCTTTTCCTCGTTTTCGGCAGATTGCGGTCAGCGACCGGCCCGGTTTCCGGAGCAACATGGATAAATGACGTTTACGTAAAAGACAATAACAGCCGGATAACACCCGGCCTCCTGCTTGCGCTCGTCGGGGATTTACTGAATTCTAACAGGCGCGGCGCACAATGCCGGCGCCAGTTTGTGACGGGCTTGGAGTTATGCGTATCACGTCGTCTCGATTATCGGCCTTGCCTTTTGTCCTCACAGCGATCTTCGCCGGTTTAACCGATGTGCCGGCCTATGGGCAGAGCAGCCAGACATTTGCCGCCGAAGCGGCACAGGTGCTGCCGAAAGCCCGGCCGGAACGCCCCGTGCTCATGCTGGTTTCGCTGGACAACCAGACCATGCGCGTCTTTGCCGGCAGCGAACTGGTTTATCGTTCCGACATTTCGACCGGCAAGCCGGGTCATGACACGCCCAGGGGCATATTCAGCGTCCTTGAAAAACGCAGATATCACGAATCCAATATCTACAGCCGGGCGCCGATGCCCTTCATGCAGCGGCTGACCTGGTCCGGCATTGCGCTGCATGAGGGCGATGTCCCGGACTATCCGGCATCACATGGCTGCGTGCGCCTGCCGGTCGGATTTGCGAAGACACTGTTCGGCTTTGCCGGGATCGGTGCGCATGTCCTCATCGCGGACGACGAGATCACGCCGCGGCCGATTTCGCATGACAGGCTTTTTTATCCCGGTGGACAACCGAAAAACGAGACGGATACGGCGGCCTCGGTCATCGCCATCACCGTGAAGCCGATGCAGCGCTCGACGAGCGGCTCCGTTCTCAGTTTCGGGAAAGGCAAAGAGGACAAGGCCGCCCTGCCCGGCCATGCCGATGGTCCGGTTTTGGACGGCTACGTCATGCGGGCGGGTTTCGATCCGTCCCTGACGCCCGTCGGCAGCGATGACGGGTTTCAATTCCCGCAATCAAAGGCGCCGATCCGGGTTCTGATCACACAAAGGACGGGACGGGAGCTGGTGCGCGATGTCCAGACCATGCTCAATCAGCTCGGTTTCGATGCCGGAGAGGCCGATGGCCTGATCGGCGCCGACACCGGTGCGGCAATCCTGCGATATCAAAAGAGCCGCGGCGACGAGGCGACAGGCGCGGTCTCCGTCGCACTTGCCCGCCAGCTGCATCTCGACACAGGCCGCGGCGCGTTTTCGACGGGCCATATCTATGTGCGCCAGGGGTTTGAGCCCCTGTTCGATGCGCCGGTCTTTCTCAACAATGGCGAACAGCCGCTCGGAACGCATTTCATGACCGCCCTTCCCCACAAGGACGAACAAGACAGGCTGCAATGGATGTCCGTGACCTTGTCCGATAATGTCAGCGCGAACCCGCTTCTCGATATTGAGGAGAACTACGGTTACCGGACAGCGACAGCGCGCGCCGCGCTCGACCGCATCGTCATGCCGCAATATGTGCGCAAAAGGCTGACGCAGATGATGGTGCCGGGATCGTCCCTCGTCATCACCGACGGTGGCATCAGTTCCGAATCGCACGAAGGCACGGACTTCATCGTTCTGACGGACTGATGGGCCTAACCGACCTTGCCGCCTGGGGCTTTGCGACCGATCAGCAACCAGTGAAGCAGAACGGCGACGAGCGAGACAAACAGGACCGATCCGATCGTATCGGACAGAAAGTGCCGTCCCTTGAAAATCCGTAATATGGCGGCAAGACCGGCGGCGGCCAGCGCCGCGGCGACAAGTATCCGTCGAACCGCCCTGTTGGGGATATAGGCGCTGAGCACGAGAACCGAGATGAAGAAAGCGGTGGCGCCGGAACCCTCGCCCGATACGAAGGAGCAGTTTCTTTCGCACTGATCCGACAGGATAAATGCCGGCGAGAACGAAAGATTGCCGCCGAACTCATCGATATTGGCAGGCCGCGCCCGGCCCCAGTAATTCTTCAGGAGGACGTTGACCAGCAAACCCGGCCCGAGAATGTACAGAAGCGGAACGAAGCCCCAGACTTGCCTTGGCACCGTGAAGACGGGACCGCGCCAGAGCGCCACGGCCCAAAGGGCAAGGCAGGTGACGCTGAGGCCGATGCTGACCACATTGAACGCGCCGCGATAGGCATCGAAAAAAGCGCTTTGGGCCGTCCATTGCCGGGTTTCGGGATCGAAGAACCGCGTCGAAACCCAGATATCGATGCCCGGAAAGACGTTGAACAGGACAAAGACCAGTGCCAGCGCGCCGACGACCGTCATTGCCGCGTTTCTGTGATCACCCACCGCCATTGAAACACCTGCCGTCCATTACGAATGCGTTGATGAGATTGCCGTGATAGGCGCCGCCGTCCGTTCGCAGTGTCGCGACCGGCTCGATCTCCTCCCCGGCACACCTTGCCCGGTCCCAGTGGACTTCGACACGCAGAACCTTGCGGTCGCCCAGATCGCCGCCGATGGGAAACTTGAGCTGGTAGTAGTTTCGCGGCCGGCCCCGAGGATTGACCGTGCGGATGTCAAACGCGCCGGTCCGGCCGGTATAGAAAAGATCGGCCACGATGTCGCGGTTCTCCGACATGATGATGTCGATATCGTTGGCCCTGGCGACATCGAGTATCTGGCGGCTGAGGTCTTCCCGGCCAAGCAGGCGTTTCATGGCCGGCTTTTCACCGTCGACGCTGACATGTTCTGCGACCACGGTCATGACCGGCATACCGATCGCCAGAACCACCCCGATCCACGCGGACAGGCTGAGCAGGCGGAAATAC
>NZ_CFHWAF010000150.1:0-10449 GCF_984452065.1 Hoeflea sp.
GAATGGCGTGACTACGCCATCGATCACCTGAAGGACAGGGCGGTGTTCTCGGTCTTCCGCCGCACCAGCGAGGTGCCGTTGTTCCGCATCGAGAAAAATCCGAAGCTTGCACGCAAGCAGGGTGCATTCTCGGTCATCGCGGCAAGCGGCATGATCGTCAAGCGCGGCCAGGATCTGGCGCAGGTTCTCAAGGTTTTCGACAAGAAGCCGAAGCTCGTCCGCGGCTAGGATCCGCGCAATTCGTCAGCCGGCCGCTGCCGGGGCGGCTTGTGACGGCAATGTCCAAACCGTCACGGATTTGTCGAGGCCCCTGATGGCGACATCGTCATGCCGCGTGAAATCCGATGTCAGCCCGTTTTCCAAACCGTCTTCCTCGCGCACCCGTTCGAGAAGTTCATCGGTGGCGGCGAGTTCAGCCGTCAGCCCGCGCGTCAGCGCCTCGACCCGGCTTGCCACATTGACCGTGTTGCCGATCACCGCGAATTCCAGCCGGTTGGAGCCGATATCCCCCAGAACCGCCGGGCCGTAGTGAAGCCCGAAACTGGCTCTGATGACCGGTTCGCCGGCGCGACTGCGCTCCTCGTTCCATCGCGCCATGGCCTGCATCATGGAGCGCGCGCAGCGCAGCGCGTTGACGGCGTCATGATCGCTGGCGATCGGCGTGCCGAACGTCGCCATCAGACCGTCACCGAGATATTTGTCCAGCGTGCCGTTGTGGCGAAAGACCTGCTCTTCCATGCGTTTGTGAAACCGCCGCAGTGTCGCGATCACATCCTCCGAGCTTTTGCCGGCGGCATATTCGGTAAAGCCGACAATATCCACGAAGAGCACGGCGATATCCTGTGTGCGGACCTTTTTCAAAGGCTCGTCATTGTGCGACAGTTCGTCGACCACATTCGGGGAAAAATACCGGGCAAGGTTCTCCCGCTCGCGCTCCAGCGCCGCATGCCCCATCAGCAGGTTGCCGTAACGGCGCACCGACACCGAAAGCGTGACCGCCACGATCACGAAGACCATCATCTCCTGGAACCGCACATAGCCGATCAGATTGTTCGGATTGAGCAGGTAGGCCAGTTCCTCGTTCGGCAGAAACGCGGCTTCCGCCGCTTCGGTCAGGGCGACGTTCTCGGTCGAAAACAGCCAGATCAATCCGAGCGAGATCGCCCAAAGGCCGGCGGTCATGATGCCGATGCCGCGTACGGTTCGCCACGAATAGGCAAGCGTGCCGATCGCCAACAGGACATAGAAATACATGAACCCTTCGTTGCGGTATTGCATGGCCAGCGGCCATTCATTGTCGGAGAGCGGATTGGGCACAAGCAAAACGACGGTCATCAACAAAAGGTCGCACCAGATCAGCAAAATCTCGGCCCGCGACCGGCCGACACGAGCGACGCGGAATTGCGCCCAGCCGATCAGGATGAAGCTCAAAGCCAGCGCCTGATAATAGATCACCTCAAAGCTGAAATTGATGAAAGGCAGCATCACCGCGATCAGCACCATCGCCACAAGGCGGGCCCTGACCGCAAGGACCATTCCCTCGCGCTTGTGGCGCTCAAGGGCAGCCTCGGCGAATCTGTGATCGGCGGAATCGGCTGAAGGATCGTCGTTTCGGGAAAAGGTCCACAAACGGCGCGTCCACGCCCAAATCGATTGCTCGCTCAAAGCCCTTCTCCCTGGCTTCCCAATTGCCGAAATCGGCTCCTGTCGCAAACAAACCATCAAAGGCGGAAACAGGCAAACCGCAAATGCGCGCTGCCGCATACCGGACGCGGTGCAGCCCTGCGCAGGGGACCAAGGATCCGCTCCCCATGTCCTGCCGACAGTGACCGGCGTCTCAGAGCAAGTCTAGCCCGAATAAAGACTGCCCGGATAAGCCGCCGGATCCGGGTCCGTTTCGCTTCCCCGACCCAGTTGCAACTGCAGGATATCGGTGTCCAGCCAACGGCCGTGTTTGAAGCCGGTGGCCTTCATTGAGCCCACATGTTCAAAGCCGAGCGATGAATGGAGAGCCGTTGACCCCGGCTCGGGACCGCCGACAATGGCGATCATCTGCCGAAAGCCGAGGGCTTCACAGCGGCGGATCAATTCGCCCAGAAGCGCCTTGCCGATGCCTTTTCCGCGGGCCGATTCGGGAAGGTAAATCGAATCCTCGACCGTCCAGCGATAGGCCGGTCTCGCGCGGTAAGGGCCCGCATAGGCGTAGCCGAGCAGGACGCCCTTGGTGCCTTCCGCAACGATATAGGGATAATCCTGCCCGCGGAGCGCGTCGAAACGGCGCCTCATCTCGTCCCGCGTCGGCGGTGTCAGCTCATAGGTGGCGACACCGTTCTCGACCGAGTCCCGGTAGATCTCGGTGATGGCGTCGAGATCGGCGGCGATCGCATCGCGCAGCGTGTAGGTCATCCCTTCCCTATGGACAAGGCGGCCGCCCTTTTCAACAAAAAAGGCGGCCCGAAGACCGCCTTTTCGTTTGCCTCATTTCAGGTCCTACTCGCGGTTCCCGAGGAACTGCAGCAGGAACATGAACAGGTTGATGAAGTCGAGATAGAGCCGCAGCGCGCCCATGATGGCCTTGCGGCCGGCAACCGCGGTGCCGTCGCCTTCATAATACATTTCCTTGATCTGCTGCGTGTCGTAGGCGGTCAGGCCCGCGAACACCAGAACACCGATCACGGAGATCGCGAATTGCAGCGCCGTCGATCCGAGGAACGCATTGACGATCATCGCGATGATGATGCCGATAAGCCCCATGAACAGGAACGATCCCATGCCCGAAAGATCGCGTTTGGTGGTGTAGCCCCAAAGCGAAAGGGCGCCGAAGGATGCGGCGGTGATGAAGAATGTGCGGACGATGCTTTCCCCTGTAAACACCAGGAAGATCGCTCCAAGGGATAGACCGACCAGCGCCGCATAGACCCAGAAGGTTGTCTGCGCGGCCGCCACGCTCATCTTATGAACGCGAAAGCTGAGGAAAAACACAAGTCCGAGCGGTGCAAGCCAGACCACCCATTTAAGCGGGCTGACATAGATCAGATGGCCGAATGCCGTCATCTGACCGCCGGAAACGGCCATTTGCGAAGTGGCAAATGCAACCAGTCCGGTAATTGCCAAGCCCAGTGCCATCAGGTTGTAAACCCGAAGCATGTAGGACCGCAGGCCCTCATCGATCGCAGCACCGGCTTGCGTTCCAGCATGCTGGCCGCGTACCTGGTAATCACGAAGATCTGCCATATTTACCTCTCGATTAGCGTCGTTTCGTGCAAAATCATGCCCGATTCGCGACGAAAAGGACACAGCTTCACTGAATATGATGAATCAATCGGGCCACGACAAGACCCGCATGTACGATTTTCCGGACGTTTGGTCGCACAATCAACGATCGGTTAACGCCAATCACCGTTGTGAGCGGCTTTGAAACCTACAGGTTGCGCAGTATCGGCGCGGCTTTCTGGCCGAGCACACGCCATGTGCCGGCGAGCCCGATGCCCACCGTCACGATCAGCGCGGCGATCACCGTCAACACCGCGACATCCGGCAGGAACTGCGAGGGCAGCGTCATGATCCGCGAGACAACAAACCAGGCCGCGACCCCGCCCGCGAAGAGCGCGAACACGGCCGTTGCAAGGCCGAGGATCATATATTCGTAGGAAAACGCCCGGATCAGCGTGCGCCGCGTCGCGCCCAGCGTCTTCAGCACCACCGCGTCGTGCGCCCGGGCCCGGTTGCCGGCGGCCAGAGCTCCAGCCAGCACGAGAACCGACGCTACCAGCGCGACCGCCGCCGCCGCGCGGATGGCCGTTGCCAACTGTCCGACGATGCGGTTCACCACATCAAGCGCGTCCTTGACGCGAACGCTGGTCACGGTCGGAAAGGCGTTCGTCACCGCCCGCAAAACCTCTCCCTCATCCATGGGTCCGGACTCCGGATCGGTAAGCGTTGCCAGCCAGGCATGCGGCGCGCCGGCGAAGGTGTTGGGCGAGAACACCATGACAAAGTTGATCGACAGCGATTCCCACTCCACATCGCGGAAATTGGCGATACGGGCAGTGACATTGCGGCCCAGAACGTTGACGGTGATCAGATCGCCGAGTTTGAGGCCCAGTGCGCCGCCCTCTTCCGCTGAGAAGGACACCAGCGGCTCCCCGGCATGGTCCGGTGCCCACCACTCGCCTTCCGTCAGGCTCGAGCTCTCCGGCATGTTTTTGGCATAGGTGACGCCGCGGTCGCCGCGCAGCACCCACGCGCCGTCCGCCGGTACATCGATTTCACGCACATCGACACCGTTGAATTCGGTAATCCGGCCACGCAGCATCGGCACCTGTACGATCTTGCCGCCCGGCACGACCTCCTGAACCAGTTCGCTGAAGGCATCGACCTCCGTACTCTGGATATCGACAAAAAAGAAATTCGGCGCCCGTTCCGGAAGGCTGCCGCTGATCTCACGCCTCAGATTTCCGTCGATCAGCGCCAGCGTGACCAGCAGCGCAAGGCCGAGCCCCAGCGACAGCACGACGGATGGGGTCAGCGCGCCGGGACGGTGGATATTGCCGATGGCCAGCCGCAGGGCGGTGGATTTGACATTAGGCGCCCGTCTCGCCAGCGCCTCGATCGATCCCGAAACCAGTCGCAGAACGACGAAGGCAAAGGCGATGGCGCCCAGGAAAACGCCGGCGATGAACCGGTCGTAGGACGTTCCAATGGCAAGCGCCATCAACGCGGCGACAAGCACGGCGGCGGCAAGCAGGTAGCGCTTGCGCGGCAGGCCATGGGCGTCAAAACCCTGCTCGCGGAAAAGCGCCGTCGCGGGCACGTCCCGGGACCTGCCGAGCGGCAGCAGCGCAAAAGCCAGCGCCGTCAGATATCCGAAAACCGCGGCAAGCAGCAGGGCGCCGGGATACACGGCCGTGTCGGAAGAAACCGGCAATATGCCGGCCAGCGCCGCACTCGCCAGGATCGGCATGAGGGCGCCCAGCACCAGACCTGCCGCGATGCCGATCGTCGCTATGATGAGAATCTGAACGAGATAGACGCAAAAGACAAATCCGCCGGATGCGCCCAGACATTTGAAGGTTGCGATGACGCCGCGCTTGGAATCGAGATAGGCACGCACCGCATTGGCAACGCCGACGCCCCCGACAATCAGAGCCGTCAGACCGACCAGTGTCAGGAACTGCGAAAACCGCACGATATTGGCGCTGAGCGCCGGCGCGGCATTGCTTCTGCTGCGAACGGACCATCCGGCGGACGGAAAAGCCTCGTCCGCATTCGCCCGCAACTGCCTGACGGCCGACTCCGGCACGCCCGGTTGAAGCCGGATCTTGTAGGCATATTCGACAAGACTGCCGACCTGGATCAGACCTGCGGCGTCGAGGCCGGCTTCCGACATGATGAGCCGCGGCGCGAAACCGAACCCGTCGGACAATGCGTCGGGTTCGCTGTCGATGATTGCGCGGATCTCGAATTGCGCATTGCCGAGGAGCACCGTGTCGCCAGGCGCGACCTCCAGCCGCTCCAGGAGCAAGGGAGCAACGGCAACGCCAAAGCGTCCCTCCTCGTCGCCATAAAGCGCCTCAAACCCGAGCTGCGGTGTGGTCTGGAATTCACCGTAGAGCGGATAAAGCGCGTCCACCGCCTTGGCCTCGACCAGCGTCTGGTCCGACCCGTCGGGCAGCCGCACCATGGAGCGCAGACCGACGGTCTCGGTCATGGTGCCCTGCCCGTCAAGGAAGGCGCTTTCCTCTTCGGTGGCCGGGCGGTTCTGGAGTTCGAAGCGGATGTCCGCGCCGAGGATGGTCTGGCCTTCCTCGGTGATCGCGGCGGTAATCGAACGCGATACGGAATTGACCCCGGCAATGGCTGCCGTGCCAAGCGCGATGCAGGCAAGAAAAATATAAAACCCGGACAGGCCGCCGCGCATTTCGCGCAGCGCCAGCCTCAAGGCCAGCCGCAAATCCCCCCGCCGAAGCGTGGATCCGTTAATCACCGCCGTCACGCGACCGCTGCCTTCTTCGAGCCGGCGTCCTCGCTGTCGTTCAGGATTTCTCCGGAACGCACACGCACCTGCCGGCCGCAGCGATCGGCAAGACTATGGTCATGCGTGACAAGCAGCAGGGTCATGCCGCGTTCTTCCCTTTGGGCAAACAGCAGATCGGCAATCTGCCGCCCGGTCTCGGTATCGAGGTTTCCGGTCGGCTCGTCGGCGATCAGCATGGCCGGCGAGGGCGCCAGCGCCCGCGCGATGGCGACACGCTGCTGCTCGCCGCCGGACAGTTCGCCGGGATAGTGGGTCAGCCGCTCGGCAAGTCCGACCGCGGCAAGCTCCTTGCGCGCGACGTCGAAGGCGTCGGACCGGCCCGCCAGTTCCAGCGGCACGGCAACGTTCTCGAGCGCCGTCATATTGGGAATGAGATGAAACGATTGGAAGACAATGCCCACATTGCGGCCGCGGAAATCGGCGACTTCGTCCTCGCTCATCGCATGAATCGGATTGCCGGAAATGTAGATTTCCCCGGAGTCGATCTTCTCCAGGCCGGCCAGAACCATCAGCAGCGTGGACTTGCCGGAACCGGACGGCCCGACGATGCCGACCGACTCGCCCGCCTCGACGGTCAGGTCGATCCCCTTGAGCACATGAACCGACGACGCGCCGTCGCCCAACGTTAAATCGGCCTTTTTCAGTTCGATGATGGGTTTTGTCAAAGCAACGGCTCACTATATTCACAAAAAGCAGTATATCAGCCGGTCCTCCCCGGGCATTCACAGGGAAATAGGAAGCATCCCATGAGAATTAAAGCGGCACTACGAATTTTGGCGGTTTTTTGCGCTGTGATACTGGCCGCCACCGGCGCGGTCCGAGCCGACACAATAAGCATTGTCGGCCTCGGTGACAGCCTCATGGCCGGTTACGAACTGCCGCCTTCCGACGCCTTTCCGACAAAGCTGGAACGTGCGCTGATCGACAAGGGCTATGATGTCAGCATAACCAATGCCGGCGTTTCGGGCGACACGTCAAGCGGCGGGCTGGCGCGCCTCGACTGGTCCGTGCCGGACGGCACCGACGCCGTGCTGGTGGAGCTCGGCGGCAACGACGCCCTGCGCGGCATCGGTCCGGATCAGACACGCGCCAATATCGACGCGCTCATCACCAGGCTGAAGGAGCGCGGGATCGCCGTCCTCCTGGTCGGCATGCTTGCGCCGCCGAATATGGGTGACGATTATGGCGAGGCGTTCAACCGCATCTATCCGGAGCTGTCGCAGCGGCATGATGTGCCGCTCTATCCGTTCTTCCTCGACGGTGTCGCGGCTGAAACCGGCCTGGATATCGGCGATGGAATGCATCCGAACGCCAGGGGCGTCGACGTCATGGTCGCCCGCTTCCTGCCCTATGCGGAAGACCTGATCGTGGCAGTTCGCAAGGAAAACGGCGGCTGACAACGATTCAGTCACAACGAATCACAAATGATTTTAGTTACTTAGGATACAATTTGCGGGATTATCCAATTTAGGCGATGACGGGGCTTGCCCTTGACCGGCACTCGTGATTCGCTGGACCTGCATACGAATCGGGGAGGCTGCCATGCCGCGTTTGTTTGTTGCCCTCGAGATTCCGCGTGAAGCTGCACTCAGCTTGTCGCTCCTGCGCGGTGGTCTGCACGGCGCCCGATGGATCGATGTCGAGAATTACCACATTACCCTGCGCTTTATCGGCGATGTCGACGCACCCACGGCGGACGAGCTCGTCCATGCCCTCGACCGGGTGCACCGGCCGGAATTTTCGCTGTCGCTGGTTGGAATGGGTTCTTTCGGCTCCAGGAAGCCGCATTCCCTTTGGGCCGGCGTTTCGGCATCGCCCGACCTGATCGCCCTGCAGGCGGAGATCGAGCGCATCTGCCAGCGTCTGGGACTGAAGCCCGATCCGCGCAAATTCACACCTCACGTCACGTTGGCGCGCCTGCGCGGCGCCCGTGTCGACGATGTGGTGGGGTATCTGTCGGCCCGCAGCAATTTCCGCACCGACCCGTTCACGGTGTCCCGCTTCGTCGTTCTGTCATCGCGCGAATCCGTCGGAGGCGGCCCTTACGTCACCGAGGAGGCATATCCTTTGCTGGCGGCGCACCCGCAGCACACGCCCGTTCATGCCACCTCGAGTTCGTCCGGCGGCATGCTCTGACGGACCTTCGCGGCCTTGTTGGCGATTGCACGCCCGTCCGGCAGCGCGCCGACATGCAATGTTCCCGAGACAGACGAAGAGGATGGACGAGGGCTTGCCGTGCGGCGTGGCGGGCGTCATATTTTCCTCCGGGAGAACGTACAGATGACAGCTATGAGGATCGATGCCGCCGAAGCAAAGCGGCGCCTGGCGGAGCTCGGCGAAGACTGGCAGTTGCGTGACGACGGCAAGGCACTGGAACGCAAGTTCAAATTCCGGAACTTCAACGAGGCGTTCGGCTTCATGGCGCGGTGCGCCCTGTCGGCCGAAAAGCTCAACCACCATCCGGACTGGTTCAATTGCTGGAACCGGGTGGACGTGGTGCTGACGACCCACGACAGCGGCGGGCTGACCGAGCTCGACTTCCGGCTGGCGAAGGCGATGAACCGGGCCGCCGCGGGCCTTTGACGCGTCCAGGATATGGCGGGCGTCCTTGAAGAACGGCCTGACAACGACCATATCCTGATCTTGATCGTCGCATCAGGAGGGAACGGCCTATGGACGACGTCAAGATCGGAGAAATTCTCGAGCCGGGCGACGAAGACACCCGTCAGGACCGCGAGCGACGCGTGCGCGACAAGTTCTGGCAGACCGCCCGCAGGGCCGCGCGCCACGTGCCGTTCATGGAGGACGTTGCAGCCGCTTATTACTGCGCCCTGGACCTCAAGACACCGCATCGCGTGCGCGCAATTCTCCTCGCGGCCCTTGCCTATTTCGTGCTTCCGCTCGACGGCATTCCGGACATTCTCGCCTTTGTCGGCTTTTCCGACGACGTTGCGGTCCTAGCTGCGGTGCTCGCGGCCTTGCGTGCGCATATCACGCCGGCGCACTATGCCGCGGCGCGCGCGGCGCTTGAGGGAGAGGAAGAGGACGACATTGCAAAAGCGTAACGTTCGCCCTACGACAATTTTAGTTCACGGCACGAGATATTGTATATAAAGAGTTGAGTATCGGGGCGTCCCGCATTTCGCCTCGCGCTGCCTGTTGGCGCGGCTTGCGGTTCCCTGTTGACGGTTTGGTAACCCAAATTTGCGCAAATTGAGTCAAATTGTTGCCAAACAAGCGTGTTCAAGGCATGGCCTTCCATGAAGGCAATGGAGACAACCGGTAGGTCTATTATGGTTTTGAAGAAATTCGTGCCCGCACTCGTACTGTTGATCGCGATGGCCGGCGTCGCTGCGGCACAGTCGCCGACCCGCATCAGCCAGTTCAATGCCTGGGGTGCCTATTCCTACAACGCACCGAACGGCAAGGTGTGCTACATCCTGTCGCTGCCGACCCGCAAGGAGCCGACAAACGTCAATCACGGGGACATCTTCTTCCTGATCTCGCAGCGTCCGGGTCAGAATGTCAGCTACGAGCCGCAGGCAATGATGGGCTATCCGCTCAAGGAAGAGTCCAAGGTGACGGTCAATGTCGACGGCAAGAACTACACCCTGTTCACCAAGGGCGATTCCGCCTGGGTGGAAAACGCCGCGGAAGAACCGGCTCTGGTCAGCGCCATGCGTGCCGGATCCTCCATGACGGTCAGTGCAACGTCGCGGCGTGGCACCAACACCACCTACACCTTTTCGCTTTCGGGCGTGACGGCCGCGCTCAACGAGATTCAGAACTGCAAATAGCTTTTCGCACATCTCGACCACAAGGCCGGCTTTCCGCCGGCCTTTTGTCGTTATAGGCTTTCTAAAAAAGATGACGCACGGGCGGCGAAATGATAGGAGCAGCCGCTCAAAGCTGTCGTGACCCGGAAAGCGTAAGATGCCGCAAACGATCGATCTCAAGGACACCGACACCCGTGATGCGCTCTCGGCGCGCATCGCAGCCGGTGCGCATGCGGACAAGCCTTCGCTCATCGGCATGAGCCGCGAGGAAATCGGCACGGCGCTGCAATCCGTCGGCGTCAAGGAGCGCCAGGTCAGGATGCGCGTCCAGCAGCTCTGGCACTGGCTTTACGTGCGCGGCGTGTCAGATTTCGCCGACATGCTCAACATCTCGAAGGACCTGCGCGCCGCGCTGGCGGAAAAATACACGGTTGCGCGCCCGCAGATCGTCGACGAGCAGATTTCCGCGGACGGCACACGAAAGTGGCTGCTGCGCTTTCCGCCGCGCGGCGCCGGCAGACCGGTGGACATCGAGACTGTCTACATCCCCGAGGAGGGGCGCGGCACGCTGTGCATATCGAGCCAGGTCGGCTGCACGCTCACCTGTTCCTTCTGCCATACCGGAACGCAAAAGCT
>NZ_CFHWAF010000151.1:0-10397 GCF_984452065.1 Hoeflea sp.
CGGCGCCGCTTTCTTCCTATGGCGTTCAGAAATCCTGCGGCGAACTGCTGCTGATGGACTACAGCCGCAAAGGTTTCTTTGACGGGATCGCCATTCGCATTCCGACCGTCGTGATCAGGCCCGGCAAACCGAACAAGGCCTCGACGAGCTTCTTTTCGAACATCCTGCGCGAGCCGCTTGTCGGCGAGGAAGCCGTCCTGCCGGTGCCCCGCGATCTGCGTCACTGGTTTTCCAGCCCGCGCAGCACCGTCGGATTTCTGACGCGCGCGGCCGAGATCGATACCGAAGCGGTCGGCCCGCGCCGGGCGCTGACGATGCCCGGCGTCTCCGCCACTGTGGGTGAGCTGATCGACGCGCTCGGACGGGTCGCGGGCGAGCATAGAGCCGCCCTGATCCGTGAAGAGCCCGACCCGTTCATCACCCGTCTCGTCAGCAGCTTCCCGACCCGCTTCGATGCCGCGCGGGCAACCGAACTCGGCTTTGTCGCCGACCGGTCCATCGACGACATCATCAGGGTCCACATAGAGGACGAGCTTGGCGGTCAACTCGGATAGTCGGGGCAAGATCATTCTATTCGCCGCGACCGAAGCCGAAAAACCGCTGCCACGCCCGTCATTTCCAACGCAGCCGGGTTGTTTTGCTTGTTGACGTCCCGGCCCGATGCGACGTATCTGTGAATACCGTCATCAAAGCGTCAAAATGTAGATGAGTAGCCCCGAGCTGGAAGTAAAGCTGGAAGTTGGCACGGACGTTTTGCGCCGGCTGCTGGAAAAAGCCGCGCTGAAAGAGATGACTCTCGGCGAGCCGGCGGCGCGCCAGCTCAGATCGGTCTACTACGACACGACGGACCATCGCCTGCGAAAGGCAAAGGCCTCGCTGCGTCTGCGCTGGGACGGCAACGGCTGGACACAGACACTCAAATGCGGCACGGGCCTCAAGAACGGCCTGTCCAATCCCATTGAGATTGAACACGCCGTGGATGAACAGAAACTGGATCTCGCGAAGATCAGCGATCCGCAGATACAACCATGGCTGACCGACCTCGTTTCCGGTGAGCTGCTGCAGCCGTTGTTCGAGACCCGCATTCACCGCAACACGCATATGCTGAGCTGGGAGGGCATCGGAACGGCCGAACTTGCCGTCGACAGTGGCAAGGTGGAAGTCGGCACCAGGTCACAGGACTTCAGCGAGGTTGAACTTGAACTGAAGTCGGGACTCTCTCACACATTGCTTTCCGTGTCGGAGAAGATCTTCGAAGGCGAGCGTATCGAGCCTTCAACCACCAGCAAGGCCGGGCGCGGCTATGCGCTGTGCGCGCCCTGTGAGATATCGGCCGAAACCGGCCCCTATCCGTTCCAGAAGCCCGAATTGAGCGCCGGCATGCCGGCAGACAAGGCCATGTCGGCCATCGGCCGCTCCGCGGCGGAGCAGATCCTGGGAAACTGGAGCCGCATATTTACCTCTGAAGATCCGGAGGTGGCCCATCAGCTTCGCGTCGGCCTCAGGCGGCTGCGCACCTGCCTGAGAATATTCAAACCCTATGCCGACGGGCCCGATCTGCACACGCTGTCGCGCGCGGCGCGCGATCTTGGCCGCGTTGTCGGACAGTTGAGAAACGCCGATGTGATCATCGCCGATATCGTCATGCCGGCGGTCGAAGATATCGGCATGAACAGCCGGCACGAAGCCCTGATCAGCTACCTGCAGGACGCGCAAGGCGAGCAGCGCCGTTTTGTCCGCACCATGCTTGCCGGTGAGCAGTGGACACGGCTGAAGCTCAATTGCATGTTGTTTGATCAGGCCGTGGAACGCGCGTGCCACAACGGCAAGAGCAACGCCCATGGCATGGAACTGGGTCCGATCGCAAAGGCGGCGCTCGACAAATGCTGGAAACATGTGAAGCGCAAGGGCCGCGGGTTTTCCAGACACCGGATCGAGGAGCGCCATGACATGCGCAAGTCGCTGAAGACGATGCGTTATGCCAGCGACTACCTGATGCCGGTCTATGCGGGGCCGGAGCCAAAAGCCTTTTTCAGGAAGCTGAGAAAACTCCAGAACGTGTTCGGCTACCTGAACGACGTGGCGATGGCGGACGAACTGGCGGCGAAGATCGCAGCGGAGTTTGCGGCGGACAACGACCTCAACAAAAGTGTCACCCGCATCTGCAAATGGCACAAACGGCGCGCCGGAAAGGAAATGCGCAAGGCTGACCGCCGCTGGCGGGCGCTTAAGGACGGCTCCGGATTCTGGCGCTAGCGCTTCCAAAAGGCAGCCGGCAATAGGGGTTTGCCGGACACGCGATGGCTTCTCATGGGAAACCGCAGGCATGGCGCTTTCCTTTTGACCGGCCATCGATAATATGCGCATGAACCATTGGCCCGTGAGGTTGGGATGCGCAGAAGATGAAATATCTTGCCGGTTTGAGTGCGATTTTTGGCCTGATTCTCCTGACCGGCACAGCGACGGCACAGGCCTCATCCGACACAAGACCCAATGTGACGGTGGCGACCGTCACGGGTAAACAGCTCGGCGATCGCGGCAGGTATATCGGACGGGTCGAGGCGGTCAGCACGGTCAACATCGTGGCGCGGGTCGAGGGATTTCTGGAGCAGCGGAATTTCCAAGAAGGCGGCTCCGTCAAGAAGGGCGATCTGCTCTACGTCATCGAAAAGGGCCTTTACGAGGCCGATGTCGCCAATTCCAAGGCGCAACTGGAAGGCGCGCAGGCAACCCTGAAAAACGCGACCATCGATCTGGAACGGCAAAGAATTCTTTTGTCGAAAGGTGATGTCCCGCAATCCACCTACGACTCGGCGCTTGCGACCGTCGGTCAGGATCAGGCGAGCGTCGACGAGGCCAAGGCAGGTCTCGATACGTCCAATATCAACCTTGGATACACGCAGATTCACAGTCCCATCGACGGGCGCATTAGCAAGTCGAATATCGATGTCGGCAATCTGGTGAGCGCCAATTCCGGAACGCTGGCGACCATCACCAGCGTCGATCCCATGGAGGTCAGCTTCTATATCGGCGAAAAGGATCTGATCGAGGACCGGGCCGCCGGCCTGATCGGCGATGACAGCGGAAAGCTTCAGGTGAAACTGACCCTTGCGAACGGTGACCCCTATGATACGGCCGGCGAGATCACCTATGTCGGCACCGCCGTTGAGGAAGGCAGCGACACCGTTGAAATCAAGGCGACATTCGCCAATCCGAAGAACCTTCTTATTCCCGGCCAGTTCGTCAACGTCACCATCGAGGAAGCCCAGCCGCAAACGACGCTGGTCGTGCCGCAATCGGCGGTACAGCTCGACAATAAGGGACATTTCGTCTTCCTGGTCGACTCTTCCGACAAGATCGTCCGCCAGGACGTCACGCTCGGGCGGCAATACGACGCGCTATGGGCGGTCACGTCCGGCCTGAAAGAGGGCGAAAAGGTCGTGGTGCAGGGCATACAGAGGGTCAGCCCCGGCGATACCGTCAACCCGGTTCAGACAACCCGGTAGGGTCTCAGCGGTCATGTTGTCGAAATTCTTCATCGCTCGCCCCAAATTCGCGATGGTCCTGTCGCTCATCGCTTCGCTGGTCGGTGTGATCGCGATTATCCTCATTCCGATTGCTGAATATCCGAATGTGACCCCGCCGCAGATTCTCGTCACCGCCAACTATCCCGGTGCCGACGCCGGATTGATTGAAAAAACCGTCGCGGTTCCGATCGAGGAACAGGTGAACGGCGTCGACAATATGCTGTACATGTCATCCACAAGCACGGATGCCGGCACCTACAATCTGACGATAACGTTCGAGGTGGGAACCGATCCGGATATCGCGGCGGTCAACGTCCAGAACCGGGTACAACTGGCCTCGCCGCTTCTGCCAAGCGCCGTCACCCAACAGGGTGTCTCGACCGTCAAGCAGTCGGCCAACATGCTGCTTGTCGTCAATCTGATTTCCCCCGATGAATCGCGCGATGCGCTCTATTTGAGCAATTACGCATCTATTAACATGCAGGATGCGCTGGCGCGTCTGCCCGGGGTCGGCAGCGTCTCGCAATTCGGCCCGCTCGATTACAGCATGCGCGTGTGGATGCGCCCCGATCTGATGACGGCGATGGGACTGACCGCGACCGACCTTTCCAGTGCCATTCAGGCCCAGAACGTGCAGGCGACAGCCGGCAGCGTGGGTGGCCCGCCTTTCGCCGGTGAGACCGGTTTTCAGTTCACCCTGCAAGCCCAGGGCCTTCTGGAAACGGTACAGCAATTCGGCAATATCATTGTCTCGGGCGACAGTTCGGGACAGCTTGTCCGCCTGCGCGATGTCGCCCGCGTCGAACTCGGCTCACGCTCCTATTCGGCCACAGCATCACTGAACAACAAACCGTCGACGGCGATCGGCATCTATCAGGCACCCGGCGCAAATGCGTTGCAGGTTGCCGAGAGCGTTTACGCGGCATTGGAGGAGATGAAGACGTCCTTCCCGCAGGGCGTTGAATATCAGCTTCTTTATGACGTGACAAAAGCGGTCCGTGCCTCGATTCAGGAAATCGTGGTTACCCTGTGTATCACCGCCGTGCTTGTGGTTCTGGTCGTATTTCTGTTCCTGATGAGCTGGCGTGCCGTCCTGATCCCGGCCATCGCCATACCGGTATCCCTGCTCGGCACGCTCTCCCTCCTCTACCTGATCGGCTTCAGCGCCAATTTGATAACGCTGTTCGGCATCATCCTTGCCATTACGCTCGTGGTCGACGACTCCATCGTCATTATCGAGAACACCGAACGGATCATGGACGAAGAAGGGCTCGAGCCACGCGAGGCGACGCTCAAGGCAATGGATCAGGTCACCGGGCCGATCATCGCCACGACCTTCGTGCTTGCCGCCGTTTTTGTGCCCGTGTGTTTCTTCCCCGGCATCACCGGACGCATCTACCTCCAGTTCGCGCTGACCATCATCATCGCATTCAGCCTTTCGGCCGTGAACGCACTGACGCTGGCGCCCGCCTTGTGCGCGACCATGTTGAAGCCGAAAACCGGCAAATCATCGGGAATATTGAGCATCATTCCAAGGACGGTCGACAGGGTCCGGGATGCCTATGTCAGCCTTGTACGGGTCCTGTTGAAGAATGTGTGGATCTCGCTCCTGATTTTCATCGCCGCGATCGCCGGCACGCTTTACATGCTGCGAATGACACCGACCGGCTTTATTCCGCTCGAAGACAAGGGCGTGCTCTTCGTCAACGTGCAACTGCCCGACGGTGCGTCCTTGCAGCGATCGCAGGCCATTGCCAGCGAAATGACGGATATCGTGCTGAAGGTGGAAGGCGTAACGGACGTCATTTCCGTTTCCGGTTACAGCCTCATCTCTCAATATGCCTCGAACTATGTCACATTGATCGCGATCCTGGCGCCCTGGGACGAACGCAAGACCTCCGAGACGCAATGGTACAATATCCTCGCGACCCTGGATGAGGATCTTTCCAAGGTGCAGGGCGCGACATCATTCGTCTTCCCCCTGCCGCCCATTGACGGGCTTGGCCTGTCCGGCGGCATCACGGCGCAGATACAGGACAACCGAAACGACAGTATTGAAAAACTGGGCTCCGTGACGAACGCGCTCCTGTCGGCCGCCAACGCCGACCCGGTCTTCCAGCAGGTCTTCAGTTCCCTGTCGACCGGCTCGCCGCAATACAGCGTGTCCATCGACCGGGACAAGGCCGAAGCATTGGGTGTCAATGTCAGCGACATCTTCACCGCGCTGAAAGCCAATCTCGGCTCGATGTTCGTCAACAACTTCCTGCTCGAGGGCAAGATATACTGGGTCATCCTGTCAGCCGAAACCGGCTACCGGCAGACGATCGACGATATCGGCAACATCTACGTCAAGGGCGCATCGGGCGACATGATCCCGATCAGCACGCTGGTGGGAACGGATCCCGTCCTCGGGCCGGAAGCGATTACCCGCTACAATCTCATACGCACGGCGGCCGTCCAGGGCCTGACCAAAACCGGCTACAGCACCGGAGAAGGCATTGAGGCGTTCGAAAACATCGCCGCGAAAACCCTTCCGGACGGCTACAGCATCGAATGGACCGGCGTATCGCAGCAGGAAATCGAGGCCGGTTCATTTGTCATCTACATCTTCCTGCTCGCCTTCACCTTCGCCTATCTGTGCCTCGTCGCCCAGTATGAAAGCTGGTCCCTGCCGATTTCGGTGATGTGTTCGACGGTCTTCGCTATGTTCGGCGCGCTGCTGCCGCTCTACTTCATCGATCTTTTGAACAACAACATCTACGCCCAGATCGGCATCGTGCTGCTCATCGGCCTTGCCGCAAAGAAGGCCATCATGCTCGTGGAGTTCTCCCGGAACCGCCGGGAGGCCGGCGACAGCATCGTCGAGGCGGCGATCAGCGCCGCGCATACCCGTTTCCGCCCCGTGACCATGACGGGCCTGTGCTTCATCATCGGCGTGTTGCCGCTTGTCCTGGCCAGCGGCGCGGGCTCCGCCAGCCGGATCTCGATCGGCCTGCCGGTCTTTGCCGGCATGATCGTGGACAGCACGATCGGCCTGCTGATGATCCCGGTCCTCTATGTCGCCGTCCAGCGCCTGCGCGAGGGACGGCGCGGCAAACCGCCCGCCGAGGCCAAGGTCTGATCCGAGCGGCTTCGGCGCGACACGTGCCGAACAGGCTACATCGGCATCGGGTTGTCGCGGTAGACCGCCTGGATATCGGCCCGCACCTCATCGTTCAAAACGACATCCTTCGCCGCGATGTCCGTTTTCAACTGCTCCATCGATGTCGCTCCGATGATAACCGACGTCATGAACGGCCGCGACCGGCAGAAGGCGAGTGACATCTGGGCAAGGTTGAGCCCATGCTTTTTGGCGACGTCCGCATAATGTGCGATCGCCCGTTCCGAGCCTGGAACATAGCGGCCGTTGAGGTTCGGCTGCATCGAGCGGCGCGATCCCTCGGAAATGTCTCCGTCAATATATTTTCCCGAAAGCGCGCCCGCCGCCAGTGGCGAGAAGGCCATCAGACCGACATCTTCATGAACGCTGACCTCGGCCATGTCGAGATCGAACAGCCTGCAGATCAGGCTGTACTCGTTCTGCACGGACGCAATGCGCGGCAGGTCGTGCCTGCGGCTGACTTCGAGGAATTTCATCAGCCCCCAGGCGCTTTCGTTCGACAGGCCGAATGCACGCATCTTGCCCTCGTCGCGCAGTCGCCCCACTTCACCGAGGATATCGGCGACCTCCTGATCCATACCTTCCGGCGATTGCCCGGTCGCATCGAAGGTCCAGTATTTGCGGAAATGATAGGAGCCGCGATTGGGCCAGTGAAGCTGATAGAGATCGATATAGTCGGTCCTGAGGCGCCTGAGACTGTCGTCCAGCGCTTCGCGAATCATCGCGCCCGTGACGCGCATGCCGTCGCGCACGTCCTTGTTGCCCTCGCCGGTGATCTTGGTCGCAATAACCAGCTCTTCGCGATCGGCCCGGCCCTCAAGCCATGTCCCGATATATTCTTCCGTCCGGCCGGTCGTCTCCTTCAGGCGGGGCGTCGTCGGATACATCTCCGCCGTATCGATGAAGTTAACGCCTTCACCGACGGCATAATCGAGCTGCGCATGCGCTTCCTGCTCGCTGTTCTGCGATCCCCAGGTCATTGAACCAAGGCAGATATCGCTGACCATGATACCGCTACGGCCAAGTTCGTTGTAGTGCATGCGCTGTCTCCGGAAGCTGGGATGCCGCCGCTTGATGTGGCGTCGGCGGGATGTGCCGGACTGCGGCGAAGAGGTCGAAATGTCGAGCGCCTATTTGCAACAGGAACGTCGCTGAAAGCAATAGTACCGAAACGAATCCGGGACCGGTGAACTTTTCCGGTCCACGCAATTCCGCTACTCTGTCAAAGGCGACGGCAACAGACGGGCGGATCACATGACCTCTACAGCCAGGAACTGCCGCGGCAAATCCGTTAACCCGGGAAAGGCGAGCGGGTGGCCTTTGCATGTTGTCCGGGCGACCGTCCTGGCGGTGATCGCCGCCATCGGTTTGGGTCCGGCGGCAGCGGCAACCGAAGTCGACGTCGAACTGGTGATTGCGGTTGACGTGTCGCGATCCATGACCGAGCGCGAACTTCGTATCCAGCGCCGCGGCTATGCCGAGGCGCTTCGCAGCGAGGCGGTGGCAAGGGCCGTTGAAAACGGGCTGACCGGCAAGGTCGCCCTGACCTATGTCGAATGGGGCGGCATCAACTGGCAGCGCGTGATCGTCGACTGGCACATCGTGGAAAACGCGCAGGACCTGGCCGCCTTCGCCCGAAAGATCGCACTGACCGTCGACACCGGCATGCGGCGCACATCCATATCGGGCGCCATCGCCGATGCGGCAGCGCGCATCGAGAACAACGACATCCGGTCGCTGCGGCGGGTGATCGACATATCCGGCGACGGGCCCAACAATTCCGGTCCGCCGGTGACCAGCGCCCGCGATGCCGCCGTGGCATTGGGCATCACCGTAAACGGGCTGCCGCTGATGACGCGCGAGGGCCTCGGCGCCCGTTTCCACCTGAAGGACCTCGACGAATATTACGGCCACTGCGTCATCGGCGGCCCCGGTTCCTTTGTCATTGCGGTCACAAGCTGGGACGAATTTCCCGAAGCCGTCCGCAGGAAGCTCGTCCTTGAGCTCGCCGACCTGCCGCAGCCGCTGAAGGCAGCCTTCAGCGGCAAGACCGAGAGCGGCTATGACTGCCTCATCGGCGAGAAGATCTGGCAGCATTTCATCGATCAATATCCTTACGAGTTGAACCCGTAGCGCCTGCAGAGCCCTGTCAGAATGCGAGCGTGTCCCCCCAAACGATATATCAATGATTGCAGGCGACGATCGTCGAGGGCTGCGGAACGGGTATCTGCCCTTCCGCAAGAGGAGACCAAATGAGGATGCTAAGCAGCCGAGGAAAGCAACGCGGCAATGCCCGGACCGCAATCAGCTATGGGCGGCTTCCACCGGACGCCACAGCGGAACGACAAAAAGCACCAGGAAGCCGGTGTTGTAGAGAACGTTCATCGGTGCTCCGGCAAGCACGGACCCGATGCTGTCGATCACGAACCAGATGATGACGGCGGTCAGAATGATTGGCCGGCCGAGGGCCGGGTCCTTTGCATAGACGCGTGTGGTCACCATCCAGATCATCACCCCCCATCCGGCGATGATGCCGCTGCCGATCGCCCAGAGCAGACGCGCCTGCGGCGGATCGCCGGCCGGACTTGCGTCGAGTGGCCAGAAAGCCAGATCCATCATCGTGTGGGCAAGGCCCGACGTCGCCGGATGGGCGCCGGGCAGGCTGATCAGGCCAAAGCCGACAAGAACCGCCGCCGCGGCCTTGAGCCATGTGACGGATGTTTGATGCTGCATAGCCATGTCTCCGAGTCGCTTTCGTTGCTTTTCGGATAAAGCGGCAGCCGACGTGCCGCAATTACCTTGCAGGTAAGTGTTTTCCGCACAGCGCCGGCTATAGTGGCCCCATCAACGCCACAGGAAGGACGGCGCCGTTGCAGAACGCATTTGGAGAATCGCTGAAACACTGGCGCGCCCGGCGCCGGATGAGCCAGCTCGACCTCGGTCTCGCCGCGAATGTGTCCGCCCGGCACATCTCGTTCCTGGAGACCGGCCGTTCGCGGCCGAGCCGTTCGATGGTGCGCCTGCTGTCGGAGTCGCTGGAGCTCCCGCAAAGCGAACGCAACGCGTTTCTCGGAGCGGCGGGGTTTGCGCCCGCCTATCGCCGCCGTGATCTGGACGACACCGACATGGCCCATGTGCGCGCCGCCGTTGACTGGACGCTCGAGCGGCAGGATCCGTTTCCGGCCATGGCGCTGGACCGGCACTGGCGGATCGTGCGCACCAACAGATCGGCCGGCCTCATTCTGGCCGGCGCCGGGCTTGGCGAGGGCGACAGCCTGCTCGAGGCGCTGTTCGACACCGAGAAAATGGCCGGCGCATTGGAGAACTGGCTGGAGGTCACCCAGCACATGATCGTGCGCCTGCGCACCGAAAGCGCCCATCTCGGCGGCGATCCGGTGCTGGATGCTGCGGTGGACCGGCTGACCGAAGAACGCGGCCCCCGCCTGCCGGCTAACGATGGCGCATTGCCGGCGATCATACCGGCGCGTTATCGTGCCGGCGACAGGATGCTGTCTTTCTTTTCAACCATCGCCCAGTTCGGCTCGGCCGAGGATATCGCCCTGTCAGAACTCAGGATCGAACTGATGTTTCCGGCGGACGAGCCGACCCGCGCGGCGCTTTTTGCCATGGCCGGACAAACCGATGGCCGAACGGTCTAGAGCGAGTTGTGATTAGATTGAAGCATTTGATGGCGGAAAATCGGTTCACTC